>SLCQ01000013.1 GCA_007125745.1 Nitrincola sp. | reverse complement strand
TGGCCATCTATATGGTGGTGAACTATCTGGCCTCAGGTTTAGGGCAACTGTTCCTGGTCTTTGCATCCCCGGATACTTTTGAGGCCTTTGCTGTGGCTTCTATCTGTTTCTCTTTGTCATTATTGCCATTAATGATGACACGTACTGAAGCGCCAATACCTCAGGCGGTGACAGGCTTTGCGGTAAAACCCTTATTAAATGTGGCGCCGGCCGGTTTTTATGGTGCCGTTTGTGCTGGATCGGTTGGTGCCGCCTTCTTTGCGATGGCACCGATTTATGTACAAAACCTAGATTACAGTGTGCATGAAATCTCATTATTTATGATGGCGGGGGTTTTTTCCGGTTTAGTGCTTCAAGTGCCTTTAGGGAAACTGTCTGACAGAATTGAACGACGCAAAGTCTTGGCTGGGGTGTGCTTTGGTGCTCTCATTTTCAGTTGTTTGATGGTGCTTCATAGTGTTTTTTCGCTACCATTTTATCTGTTGCTGATCAATGTGTTTTGTTATGGAGCGCTGGCCTTTGTCATCTATCCGTTATCGGTTGCTCACGTGAATGACTGGAGTGATCCCAGTCAGTTGATGCAAACCTCCTCTGGCTTGATGATAGGTTATGGTAGTGGGGCTATTTTTGGCCCCATGCTCAGCTCTTCGTTGATGTCTGCCTTGGGTCCAGGTGCTTTATTTGGCTATATTGCAGTGAATCTTGCAGTGATGATGATGTATGCCATTTATCAGTCCAAGAAAGCGGGTCTCAATCGCGAAAAAATGGAGTTCGTGGTGCAACCTGCCGTGCAATTTCCTACCGAGGAGCTGTATGCTGCCGCACAGGATGATTTAACGCCAGTACCTGAAGATCTCTATATCAGTGAAGGGCATAGTGCACATTCTGGTGAAGAGGATGGCAGTTCAGCGCTGGTGCCGGATATCCTAAATGAAAACCAGCTGGATGAAACCGGATTGCCAAGTGAGCTGGCACAGGAGGGTGTAACCAGTATTGATACAGACTTGCCATCAACTGAAGACGCTGATCAGCCAGCGGGAGATGAGACTGCTGATGCCAATGACACTGATCTTGAAGACTTTGATCTTAACGATTTGGCAGAAGAGACCGATACACCAGTGACTAAAGAGTCACTGATTGAAGAGTGGGAAAAAGAAAGGTTGGCCGAGGTAGAGCCAGCTCAGCAAGAGGCTAAGGAGAACTCCTAAACGGGTTCTCCTTAGCGATGGTGTTTACGTAGCCTTAGCCGCGTGACGTTTACGCCAAAAAGCTTTTTCTGCTTCAACAAGCAGCAATACCATGACGCCATAGCCAAACATCAATAACCAGTGCCCTAAGCTGAGCGGAGCGCTCTGGAATAAAGTGTTCATCAGTGGGGTATAGATGAACAGCAGTTGAGAGATCAACATAGCGGCAATACCGCCCCAGATCCAAGGGTTAGAGTTGATAGAAGTATGGAAAATACTGCTGGTTAACGAACGGCAATTCAGCAAGAAGAAGCTTTGTACGACGACAAACAGCGTGACTGCAAGGGTTCTGGACTCTTCAATGCTGGCTCCATTTAACTGCGACCACTGGAATAGTCCAAACGCACCAATCAGCAATAGAGTACTTACGGACAGGATTCGACCGATCATCTCCTTAGATAAAATCGGTGCATCTGGCTCACGTGGACTTCTGGACATGATGCCATGCTCTTTGGGTTCAAATGCAAGCATCAGACCTAAGAATACAGCGGTCGTCATGTTTAACCAAAGCGCTTGAACCGGGAGAACAGGCAAGGTGATACCAAACAGGATCGCCATCATAATCACCAACCCTTGACCCATGTTAGTGGGCAGAATCCAGGTGATGAACTTGATCAAATTGTCAAAAACGTTGCGTCCTTCTTCAACCGCTGCTTCAATTGATGAAAAGTTATCATCTGTTAACACCATGTCAGCGGCTTCTTTGGAGACTTCGGTACCGCTGATTCCCATCGCAATACCGATATCTGCTTGCTTGAGTGCGGGTGCATCATTCACACCGTCACCTGTCATAGCGACAACATGGCTTCTGGATTGCAAGGCGTTAACTAACTGGAGTTTTTGTTCAGGTGCTACGCGTGCAAACACTGAAACTCGGTCGGCTGCATCAATCACCTCTTGCTCGCTCAAATCACTCAGCTCTCGCCCGGTGATCGCCTCTAAGTTGTCGGTTTGCTGTCCTGGGTTTTTATTTAAGCCAATTTGACCGGCAATGGCTTTAGCCGTTAATGCATGATCGCCGGTAATCATTTTGACGCGTACACCTGCTTTTTGGCAGGTTTCGACTGCATGGATCGCTTCAGCACGCGGTGGGTCAATCATCGCTTGTAGCCCTACAAAAACTAATTCCTGTTTTGGCTCGCGTTGATTAAACGGGTCTAAGCTATCTTCACTCGATGGTACCTTTTGCATGGCAAAGGCGAGTACACGCATGCCTTGTCCAGCAAACTCACTGACTTTCGCGTCAATGGCATCCTGGTCGAGAGCTTGATGCTCACCGTTCTGATCAAGCTGTGCTGTACAGCGAGCAAGTATTTGTTCGACTGAACCTTTCAGATAAATTAAGTTATTAGACGAACCCATACGGTGCAGTGTGGCCATATACTGGCGATCTGACTCGAAAGGAATGGTATCAATACGTTTGAATTCAGCTTCGCATTGATGCAGTTCGTAGCCAGCTTTCATCGCAGATGCGATCAGTGCCCCTTCGGTAGGATCCCCTTCAACCGTCCAGCGACCTTGATCCTCTTTTAGGCGAGAATCGTTACTGATTAATCCTGACACGAGCAAATGATGCAAGGCTGCGTTGTCAGATAAACTGACTGGTTTGTTAGACTGGGTTAAATCTCCCTCGGGTTGATAGCCACTGCCAGAAATATCATAGGTTTCAGTTCCTGCTAACAGCTTTTGAACTGTCATCTGGTTTTCGGTCAAGGTACCTGTTTTGTCTGAACAGATCACAGTAGTGGATCCTAGTGTTTCAACTGCAGACAGTTTGCGAATGATTGCATTACGCGACGCCATTCGACGTACACCGATCGCCAGAGTGATGGTGACAACCGCTGGCAAACCTTCTGGTATGGCCGCAACCGCAAGAGCTACTGCGGCAATGAAGGTTTCACTGGCGCGCATGCCATAAACCAGGCCTACCAAAAAGGTAACGGCGGCCAAGCCGAGAATGACCCATAGGAGTAATTTGCTGAAAGCATGGATTTTACGGGTTAAGGGTGTCTCCAAGGCTTTGGCTTCAGAGATCATATGCGCAATTTTACCGGTTTCTGTTAAGTCTCCAATGCCTGTGACGACGCCTTTACCAGCTCCATAGGTCACTAAGGTTCCTGCAAATGCCATGTTGTTGCGATCAGCCAGTACGGTGTCTTCACTTAAGCTACTTAGGGATTTTTCAGAAGCTACGGATTCACCAGTTAAGGCGGATTCATCAATCTGCATATCCTTACATTGTACCAAGCGCATATCGGCGGGCACTTTATCCCCAGAAGCTAAAAAGACGATGTCGCCGGGTATGAGTTCGACTGCTGGAATAGATATCTTTTGCCCATTTCTCAGTACAGTAGCACTTGAAGAGAGCATCTTTTTGAGTGAGTTGATGGCTTCTTCAGCTTTAGATTCCTGGACAAATCCGATGATGGCATTAATGATTACGACGCCAAAAATAACCCCTGCATCGACATACTCTTTCAGAAATAGGGTAACTAAGGTGGCAAAGAGTAATATATAGATTAACGGGTTATGAAACTGAAGCAGAAGACGTTTCCAAGCGGGTACGGGCTTCTGGCCCGTGATGCTGTTGGGGCCAAACTCTTCTTGACGTTGTTTAACCTTGTATTGAGTGAGACCTTCATTTAAATCGCTCTCGAGTTCTGAGATGGCTTCTTCAGAACTGAGGTGATGCCAAGCTTTTTGCGTGTTTAAAGCCATAAGTACCCCCGAAAAATTAAACGCTTAGGGAATACCCTAGCATAAAAAAAACGGAATAGAGAACAATCATTTGACCGTTACTATTCCGTTTATATCCCTTAGGTCAACGCTCGTTGTAAGGGAAGGGCACTGTGATTTATTTAACTATATGTAAAATAGTGTTTATTGGCATATTTTTAAGCGACTTTGATCGCTCCAGTTTCATGGCAACACTCTGGGTGTGTGGTCATGAAGTGGCAAAGTGTTTTAGTGAGTAAAGCCATTTTTTGTGTATTGCCCTGACGCTTGGCGACTTCGATATCATCAAGGATGAACTGTTTGATTTGGTGACACCCGTCATGTTCAACAAGATATTTACCGAGTGCCATTGCAATCATGGGTTCGACATGCTCATGCTCGGCAATCGCTTCGATTTCGTCATCACTTAGATCACACATTTCCAGACATTCTTCATAAGTTAACATAATTGCACCTTCAATCTTGTCCAGTCTTTTCAGTCCAACAGGTGGACTTCTCATAATCAACTTAAGTGTAGTTGATCCTCAGTAAAGTGACAGTAAAGTTAAGGGATAAAAATTCATTTGTTTTTAATAGTTTAAATACTTTTTTCATGTCGCAACTGCACATTTAATACATCTGTTTGGCTGAAACTGTTTTGAAACAATAGAGTTACTTCGTGTTGCATCGCATTAATCACTATCCACTAAACACGCCACTCAAACTAAAAAAGTCGTTAATGAATATGTTCTGACGTTTTTAGACTTATTGCCGTCGTTTCCATAGGGTCAGCCCATGAACGCTAGGGCTATTCTGCCATACATAGTAAATGCCCTATTAAGCACTCGAATTGGAGCAACAATATGACCCCAGCAGAGATCCATCAGGATGCCATAGTCATTGATGGTTTAATTATCGCGAAATGGAATCGTGAATTATTTGAAGATATGCGCAAGGGTGGATTAACTGCCGCCAGTTGCACTGTATCGGTTTGGGAAGGTTTTCAGGCCACCGTCAATAATATCGCCGATACTGCTAAATTGATGCGTGAAAATGAAGATCTGGTTCGCCCTGTGTATACCACAGAAGATATCTTTAAAGCGAAGCAAGAAAACAAGACTGGTATCATTTTAAGCTTTCAAAATGCGCATGCCTTTGAGGATCAAATTGGCTATGTCGAGGTGTTCAAAAAGCTCGGCGTGGGTATCGTGCAGATGTGCTACAACACCCAAAACTTGGTTGGCACAGGCTGTTATGAGCGCGATGGTGGTCTATCAGGCTTTGGCCGTGAGATTGTCGCCGAAATGAATCGTGTTGGTATCATGTGTGACCTATCTCATGTGGGATCACAAACCTCTGAAGAGGTGATTCTAGAGTCCAAAAAGCCAGTCTGTTACTCCCACTGCTTACCTTCGGGGCTTAAGGAACACCCACGCAATAAATCCGATGAAGAGTTGAAATTTATCGCGGATCACGGCGGCTTTGTGGGCGTAACTATGTTTGCTCCGTTCCTTAAAAAAGGAATCGATTCCACCATCGATGACTACGCAGAAGCCATTGAGTACGTCATGAATATCGTGGGTGAAGATGCCATCGGTATTGGTACTGATTTTACTCAGGGCCATGATCAGCAGTTTTTTGAATGGTTAACCCATGACAAAGGTTATGCACGTCGTCTTACCCGCTTTGGCAAGATTGTCAATCCATTAGGTATTCGCACGGTAGGCGAGTTTCCGAACCTGACTGAAACTCTGTTGAAACGGGGGATGAGTGAGCCTCAAGTGCGCAAAATTATGGGCGAAAACTGGGTGCGTGTATTGAAAGATGTATGGGGTGCTTGAGCCTCACGCTAAGCAAAATAATTTTAAAAAAAGGTGATGATTGTGACAAAAATGGCTCCTGAGCTTCCGATTGAAGTCGATAGTGAAACCGGTGTTTGGACATCTGACGCATTACCCATGCTGTATGTTCCCAGACACTTCTTTATCAATAACCATCAGGCTATTGAAGAGGAGTTGGGACCTGATCGCTATGCGGAGATTTTGTATAAAGCGGGTTACAAAAGTGCTTGGCACTGGTGTGAGAAAGAAGCTGAGTTACATGGCTTGTCGGGTGTCGATGTTTTTGAACATTATATGAAGCGCTTATCTCAGCGCGGTTGGGGTAAGTTCATTACCGAAGAGATAGATCTTGATACGGGACGTTGTCGCGTGCGTCTTGAGCACTCCGCCTTTGTTTATCACTACGGCAAAGTGAATCGAAAAATTGAGTATATGTTTACCGGTTGGTTTGCCGGTGCAATGGATCAAATTTTGGCCGCGCAAGGCAGTGATGTCAAAACACAGGCTGAACAAACCCAAAGTGGGGCCGAAGATGGTTGTGATGTAGGTTATTTCATCACCTTTCCCATTGATTCAGCCTCTTAAACTCGCCACACAGTGTTTGAGTTAAACAGTTTCGGAGCGTTTTATGTCACAGTTTGATGCAATATTTCAGCCCATAGAGATAGGCAAACTAACCATTCGTAATCGTGTTGTGAGTACCGCTCATGCCGAAGTGCATGCCACCGATGGTGGTATGACAACAGATCGTTACGTTAAATATTATGAAGAGAAAGCCAAGGGTGGCTGTGGCCTATGTATCTGTGGTGGCTCGTCCGTGGTTTCTATCGATAGCCCCCAAGCCTGGTGGAGTTCAGTTAACTTATCGACGGATCGTATCATTCCGCATTTTCAAAATCTGGCCGATGCAGTACATAAGCATGGTGGTAAGATCATGATTCAAATCACCCATATGGGACGCCGGTCTCGATGGGATGGATATAACTGGTCAACACTGCTATCACCCTCAGGTATTCGTGAACCTGTTCACCGGTCTACTTGTAAAACAATAGAGCCTGAAGAGATTGAACGGATCATTGGTGATTATGCTCAAGCTGCGCGTCGAGCTAAGGAAGGTGGGTTAGATGGAGTAGAGCTGTCTGCGGTACATCAGCATCTAATCGACCAATTCTGGAGCCCTCGCGTCAATAAGCGGACTGATGAGTGGGGTGGAAGTTTTGAAAACCGCATGCGTTTTGGTATGGAAGTTCTGAAAGCGGTGCGTGAAGAGGTTGGCCCTGATTTTGTGGTAGGGATGCGTATTTGTGGCGACGAATTCCATCCGGATGGTTTAACTCACGAAGATATGAAGCAGATTGCTGCCTATTATGATGCTACCGGGTTGCTTGATTTCTTTGGTGTGATCGGTTCTGGTTGTGATACGCACAACACCTTGGCGAATGTGATTCCCAATATGTCTTTTCCACCTGAACCTTTTTTGCATTTGGCGTCAGGTATTAAAGAAGTGGTTAAGGTGCCTGTGATTCATGCGCAGAACATCAAAGACCCCAACCAGGCACAGCGTATCCTAGAAGGTGGCTATGTCGATATGGTGGGTATGACTCGAGCGCATATTGCGGATCCGCATATCATTGCCAAGATAAAAATGGGCCAGATTGATCAGATTCGTCAGTGCGTGGGAGCAAACTACTGTATCGATAGACAATATCAGGGATTAGATGTGTTATGTATCCAAAATGCGGCAACTTCTCGTGAGTACATGGGGCTACCGCATATTATCGAGAAAACTGAAGGCGTGATTCGCAAGGTCGTGGTGGTCGGAGGAGGCCCCGCAGGGATGGAAGCCGCTCGTGTGGCTGCCGAGCGAGGACATTCGGTGGTGCTATTTGAAGGTCAGGCACAGTTAGGTGGACAGATTACGTTAGCGGCTAAAGCGCCTCAGCGTGATCAAATGGCAGGTATCACACGCTGGTATCAGTTGGAATTAGCGCGCCTTAACGTTGATGTGCGCCTAAATAGCTTTGCTGATGAACACACCATTAAGGCTGAACAACCGGATATTGTCATTCTGGCTGTGGGAGGAAAACCCTTCATTGATCAGTTCCCTGAATGGGGAGCAGAGGAAGGTTTAGTGGTCAGTAGTTGGGATATTCTCGATGGTAAAGTAGAGCCGGGTAAAAATGTCTTGGTTTACGATACGATCTGTGAATTTAGCGGTATGTCTGTCGCTGACTACTTATCGGAAAAAGGGAGCCAGGTCGAACTGGTCACTGACGACATTAAGCCGGGTGCTGCGGTCGGCGGAACCACTTTCCCAACCTACTATCGTAGTCTTTATCCAAAAGAAGTCATCATGACGTCTGACTTAGCGCTTCATAAGGTGTATCGAGAAGGTGAGCAACTGATCGCTGTGCTGGAAAATGAGTACACAGGTCAGCTGGAAGAGCGTGTAGTAGATCAGGTGGTGGTTGAAAATGGTGTTCGTCCAGACGAGGCCCTCTACTATGCCTTGAAACCACAGTCTCTGAATAAAGGTCAGGTAGATATTGAGGCGCTCTATGCCATTGAGGCTCAACCTAGTTTACAAACGTCCACTCAGGGAGATGATTTTCTATTATTTCGTTTGGGCGACTGTACTGCACCACGCAATACACATGCGGCTATTTACGATGCACTGCGCCTGTGTAAGGACTTCTGATAGGGAGTAGGCTGATGTTAAACCAGATCTTACCCCTATTGATTTTTGGGGCGCTACTCGTAGCGGTGATCGGCGCTGTAAAGCGTGTAAAACTCTGGCGTAATGGGCGCCCTGCTAAGGTGCCTATACTTGCTGGATTGGCCGCCATGCCTCGCCGTTACCTTGTTGATCTGCATCATGTGGTTGCCAGAGATAAGTATATTTCTAACACCCATGTAGCGACGGGAGGTGGCTTTGTCTTGGCGCTATTGCTCATTATTCTCGTGCACGGCTTGCAACTCAACAGTCAATTTTTGGCGTGGGCGTTGCTTGCCGCGACGGGAAGTATGTTTGTGGGCGCTGTTTTTGTGGCTAAGCGGCGTGTGCAACCGCCGAGTCGCTTGTCTAAAGGTCCTTGGATGAGATTGCCTAAAAGTCTATTCGCTTTTTCATTGGGCTTTTTCTTAGTCACCTTACCTGCCACTGGGTTGATACCTGTTGAATGGGGAGGCTGGTTGGTAGCGATATTGTTAGGTGCGGTGATCCTTTGGGGGCTGTCTGAGATGCTCTTGGGCATGACCTGGGGTGGCCCGATGAAGCACGCCTTCGCTGGCGCCTTACATTTAGCTTTTCATCGACGTGCAGAACGTTTTAATGGGGGCCGCTCCACAGGCCTTAAACCTCTCAATCTAGACAAAGAACATGAACCTTTAGGGGTGAATCAGCCTTCCGAGTTTACCTGGAATCAGTTGCTGGGCTTTGATGCCTGTGTCCAGTGCGGTCGATGTGAGTCCGTATGTCCTGCTTTTGCGGCTGGACAACCGTTAAATCCTAAGAAGCTGATTCAGGATATGGTCGTTGGATTAGCGGGTGGAACCGATGCGGGTTACACAGGTTCGGCTTATCCTGGTAAGACTGTTGGAGAACATCAGGGAGGGCCTTTTGCCTCGATCATTGCACAAGAAGGGCAGGGGTTACTGGATGCCGAAACCCTGTGGTCATGTACCACCTGTCGTGCCTGTGTAGAAGAGTGCCCAATGATGATTGAGCATGTGGATGCGATTGTCGATATGCGTCGTCATTTGACCTTGGAACGAGGTGCAACGCCCAACAAAGGGTCAGAAGTGATCGATAATTTGATCGCTACTGACAATCCTAATGGGTTTAATCCACAGTCTCGAATGAACTGGGCGGCGGATTTGTCGCTACCCGTGTTATCCGATGTTAAACGCACGGATGTACTCTTGTGGATGGGTGATGGTGCTTTTGATATGCGTAATCAACGCAGTTTACGTGCCTTGGTCAAAATTTTACGTGCGGCCAAAGTGGATTTTGCTGTGTTGGGCAATGAAGAGCGAGATTCGGGCGATGTGGCCAGACGTTTAGGCGATGAAGCCACCTTTCAGCGCTTGGCAAAAGAAAATGTCACTACGCTGGCACAGTATAGTTTTCGCAGTATTGTCACCTGTGACCCTCATAGTTTTCATGTGCTTAAAAATGAGTATGGCGATTTTGGTGGTCGCTATGTGGTATATCATCACACTACCTATATTAATCAGTTGCGCCAGATCGGTAAGTTACATTTTGCTCCCTATAAAGGGGGTAGCGTAACCTATCATGATCCCTGTTATCTGGGTCGTTACAACGGTGAATACGAAGCACCGAGAGATCTATTGAAAGCGGCAGGGATCACTCTGGTCGACATGGAACGCTCTGGCTATCGCTCGCGTTGTTGTGGTGGCGGTGGTGGTGCACCGATTACAGACATCCCCGGTAAACAACGTATCCCTGATATGCGAATGGACGATATTCGTAGCACTGGTGCTGAGCGCGTCGCTGTCGGTTGCCCTCAGTGTACAGCGATGCTGGAAGGTGTTGTTGAACCTCGACCAGAGGTATTGGATATTGCCGAGATTATTGCCAATCAATTGGTCGATGAGGAGGTGACGCTATGAGCGAATCTATCCTGAGACGAAACCCGAGGCAGGAATGGATACTGCGTAATCGTTTACACCCACAACATCAGGCACTGTTGCATCAACAAGCATCAAGTGAGCCTATTGAGTGGATTGGCCCTCAGGGGGTTAAGCGAAAAGCACCGCATCGGGTTGGATTTATAGGGCCTAAGGGTATTCGTCGTATCGACCGGAGTGGTGGACAGCAAGGAAGTGCCTCAGATGCCAGTCGTCAGGCGGCGACAGCCAGCATGAGCAAGCCACTGCATTGCATTGAAAATCCGAAACACAGAATCCTAGTGGTACCTGATATGACCGGTGGCCGCTTAACTTCGCAGGATAAAGACCTGCTAGGTTTAGCGCATCAATTGGCGGCGCTACAGGATGCTACTTCGGTTGTCGCTCTTATATGGGGTGAGCATAAAGAAACTCAGCTGGCTGAGGCTGGTGTTGATGAACTGATTCAGGTTGATGACCCCCAGTGCTTGGGCTTTAGTCCCGATCAGTCACTGGCCTGGCTACTGGCGGTGGAGCGTGAGTACCAACCCAGCTATTGGCTATTTCCTGATTCCGGTTTAGGTGGAGGCGATTTAGGTCGACGTCTGGCGGTGGAATTGGATGTTCATGCGGCCACAGGCCTTTGGCAGATTCATCCCTCCGGTGATGGCGTTCAGTGTGTATGTCGTGCCTCAGCCTCAACACAGGATCTAACACGGCCCTTACCTCGGGTTGTAATGGCACTTGCCGAATGTGCTGAACCGATCAGCGATACGCTTCATGCTGTGAATCAATTGACATTAGCAGCAGAGCCAGTGCAACCCATTGTCCGCATTCAGGATTTAGGAAGTGTAGCTGTTGATCCTGCTAGCGTGTCCTTGGCCGAAGCGGAGTTTATCTTGTCGGGCGGTAATGGGGTCAAAGATTGGGATGGCTTCCATGAAACGGCCCGTGTATTAGGTGCTACTGAAGGTGCATCACGCGTAGCGGTGGATGATGGTTTTATGCCAAGAGATCGCCAGGTGGGTGCAACAGGGACCTGGGTGACTGCACGGGTTTACTTTGCAGTTGGGATTTCCGGTGCAATTCAGCATCTACAGGGTATTCAGAGTTGTGACAAGGTGATCTGTATTAACACTGATCCGGGTTGCGATATGGTGAAGCGTTCTGATTTGGCGGTTATAGGCGATGCCTCAGATATTTTGACTGCCTTACGCCGTAAAGTCAGCGATTTAAAGCAGGAGAAACGTCATGTCGCTTAATCAGGCACCTCGCGTTGCGGTTTTGCTTTCGGTAGGTCAGCACCCAGTCACCCGTCGTCCAAGGCGTGCTGATCAAGATGCACGAGCGCTAGAGCTAGCCTTGAATCAGCCAAATACGGATGTGGTTCCCATTCATGTCGGTCAGGCATCATCAGAAACTGAAGTGGCTTTGAGAAGTTACTTAGGTATGGGCGTGAGTCAAATTGATCATCTGGAGGTGTCGACTACCCGTGAGGATATTTTACCTTCACTGGCGCAGCACCTAAAACAACTTAATGTCCAAGTGGTGCTCTGTGGTACCCGGGCTGAAACTGGAGAAGGATCTGGTTTGGTTCCCTATCTGCTGGCTAAAAAGCTGGGATGGCCAATCGTCAGTGGTCTAGCCAGCATTGAAAGCATTGCGTCAGGAAGTATGACTTTCCTGCAGGCGTTACCGCGTGGTCAACGACGTCGGGTCAAGGTGTCTTTACCGGCTGTTGTTGCGGTTGATCCAGCATCACCACCGGCACGCCAGTCAGCATTTGGACCTGCTCAACGTGGTGATATTCAATTAGTGCCAAGCACAAGTATGGATGCTGAAATAACTGATGCTGAGTCAGACAGGCAGGTTTGGCAGTATCAAGTTGCAAAAAAACGGCCTAAACGTTTGAAGATTATTAAGGCAACTTCCGCACGGGATAGATTTAAAGCCGCAGCCGCTAAAGCGGATGCATCAGGTGGAAAAGTATTACAGGAGATATCGGCGGATAGCGCCGCAGAGGAAATTATCAAGCTATTGAAAGAGGAGGGCGTACTCAGCACTAACAGTAGCTCATAATATTGCTGATCGGTATTGCTGATAGGTAGGAGTATTTGTAAAAAAATTCCGGAGTTTTTTGCAAGACCTATGCTACGTGGGTGTTCTACAGTGCTAGAAAGTCAATTAAACATTGATGATTCATCAGGCTTCGCGTTAAATCCATTGAAAACTGGATTGCAGTAAAACGGGTGTGACAGATGAGTACACTCACTAACAACAATGATAAGGTGATACAAAAATGAGTAAACCTAACCTGAACAGACGTAATATCCTTAAAGCTGCAGCGGCCAGTGCAGTGGCGGCACCGCTTGCTATGACTTCTACTTCTGCATTCGCTACGACAAATTTACGTATGCAAACTTATTGGGGTCGTGAAGCATCTGATGTGTTTGCTGAGTTTGGTAGCAATGTTCGTACCGCATCAGAAGGTTCATTACGTGTTCGTCACTTCACCGGCAGTTCCTTAGTACCGGACGCAGAGATGTTTCAAGCTGTCAGCCGTGGCACCATTGATATGTGTCAAGGCTATGCTGGTTATTGGCCGGGCCAGTTGGATATTGCGGGCATTGAATCAGGATTGCCAGGTGCGTGGACAAACTATGATGAAGCACAATATGTGTTCCGTCATAAAGGCTTGACTGAGTTAGTCCGTGAAGCCTACGCTGAGCATAATGTTTACTATATGGGACCTATTTTCGGTGGGCCGTTTGACCTGCTGACCAAAGAGCCTGTTAACAGTCTTGATGATTTGAAAAATATGCGCATCCGTGCCACCCCTGCAGTCGCACGTATTCTGCAAGAGTTTGATATACCAAC
The DNA here is from genome assembly GCA_007125745.1 of Nitrincola sp. Lineage (GTDB taxonomy): Bacteria > Pseudomonadota > Gammaproteobacteria > Pseudomonadales > Balneatricaceae > Nitrincola. The sequence goes on along the minus strand of SLCQ01000013.1, from coordinate 13,633 downwards.
GGTATTTTTACCAGGATCTGAACTTTACGTTGGCCTGAGCACCGGTACTATTGATGGTGTCATTTACGCGGGTACCAACGAATATGTGGGTATGAAGCTTTATGAAGTTGCCAATCATTACACCTCAATCGGTATGGTGTACCCAGGTTACTGCGATCAGATTCTGATCAATATGGATGTCTGGAACAACATGTCTGATGAAGAGCGTAAAGTGATGGAGCTGGCTTTTGAAACCCATGCATCGCGCATGAATACCTGGATGGTCAGTGGTTCTATTGATGCGGGCGCCTCAGGTTTGTTCGAAATGAACAGTTTGCCAGCTGAAGATTCTCAGCGTCTTCGTGAAGCAGCGTCGGTTATTTGGGAAGAGGAAGCGGCCAAGTCCGATCGCAACCGTAAAGCGATCGATATTTTGATCGAAACGGCTAAAGCGACAGGGCGTGCATAATGCCTTCCGTCTGTCACTTAGTTAGCTGGGTTGATAGACTCTCTGAAATTGTTGGCAAGGCCGTCTCCTGGATGTGCCTTGCCATCATTGCAGTGATGCTCTATGAGATAGCTGCCCGCTATTTCTTCAACAGCCCGACCGCTTGGGCACACGAAGTGACCACAATGCTTTATGGAACCTTCTGTATCATTGCTGGCACATACACTCACCGCTATCAAGGGCATGTTCGCAGTGAAGCCCTATACCATCTATTCTCGCGCAGAGGTAAAGCAATCGTTGATACCCTTACCGGTTCTTTGGTTCTGTTCGTATTGATCGTCTTTTTTATTGCCTCTGTCGACTTTGCTCATGACTCTTGGGTTAGACAAGAGGTGTCATCACGAAGTACGTGGGCTCCCCCTTTATATCCTTTTAAAACGGTTTTACCCATCGCTGTGGGCTTGATTACTTTGCAAAGTGCCGCGCATTTAGTGCGTGATATTTGTGTAATGTTCAATATCGGTTGTGATGCGTGTGCGACTCGGGGAGTTGAGGAAACTGAAGACACAGCTACTGAAAAGTAGCAACGTTGACTTATTTGGGCGACTAAGACCGGTCGTAACAAAATCAATAATGATAAAAGGTACTTAGGGTGTCAGATATTGATCCTTTATTAATAACCGCGGGTATGTTTGCCGCGATGTTTGTGATGCTGTTACTGGGAACGCCATTATCTTGGGCGCTGTTAACAGTAGGAATGGGGTTTGCCTATTTTCTATGGGGAACGGGTGCGCTTGATCTGCTGACCATTAGTGCATTTTCCTCTATGGATAACTTTATCCTGGTTGCACTTCCTATGTTCATCTTTATGGGGCTGATGCTCGAAAGGTCCGGTATTACTGATGACCTATTCGAAATGATGAATAAACTCATGGGAGCACAACCGGGTGGTTTAGGTGTAGGCACTATTGTTCTCTGTGCATTGATTGCGGCAATGGCTGGTGTTTCTGGTGCTGCGACAGTCAGTTTGGGTGTCATTGCACTACCTGCCATGCTGAAGCGGGGTTACAGCAAGAAACTGGCCACAGGAACGATTATGGCTGGTGGTGCGCTGGGCTTTCTGATACCGCCCAGTGTACTAATGATTCTTTATGCATTTTTGGCGAAAGAGTCCATAGGAAAGTTATTTGCGGCAGGTCTAGTGCCTGGTTTGATGTTGGCGGGTATCTACATCATCTATATTCTGGTGATTAGCCGTCTAAAACCATCGATTGCACCCCCGCTCGCTGAATCAGAACGTGTGGACTGGAAAGGTAAAATTGTATCGCTCAAAGCGTTGATCTTGCCTGGTACTCTCATAGTGACCGTGTTGGCCTGTATTATTTTAGGGATTACCACACCCTCGGAGGCATCTGCGATTGGCGCAGCCGGTGCTATTTTGTGTGCAGCTGTTTATCGAACACTGACCTTTAAAATGTTGAAGGATGTGTTGTTAGATACCACTAAAATCATGGGTATGTTGATCTGGATTACCTTAACCGCCATTTTCTTCAGTAAGGTTTACATCGGCTTGGGTGCAGGTTTCTTATTACAAGATTTGGTTGAGGATACTAATCTAGCACCGATGGCAGTCATAGTGATGATGCTGGCGTGTTACTATATTCTGGGTATGTTTCTGGATGATTTTGCCATCGTCTTTATTACGGTGCCCTTGTTTGTACCTGTGGTTGAGTTTTTAGGCTTCGATCCAGTGTGGTTTGCCATCCTCTTTATTGTGAGTATGCAGTCAGCCTATTTGACCCCGCCCTTCGGCTACAATCTCTTTTACATGCGATCGGTCGCACCGCCATCGGTGACGATATACGATCTATATTTGGCAGCAATCCCCTTTATCTTGCTACAGATTCTTGGCCTAACCCTGTTGGTGATGTTCCCGCAAATTACCTTGTGGTTGCCTGAGTTGATTTATGGTCCGCCTAGGTAGCCTATTGAAACAGCCTTAAACGACACTTTTTTACTTCCATAAGACATAACCGCCCTGCAAGATCGTGATTGAATTGCGATCCTGCATGGGCGGTGACATCATTAGCTCATTCGACACGATTATAAAAAGAGACTTGTCATGAGCCAAACCTCATCAAAGCGAAACAAAACTCGATCAGGTCAAAAAGGGCGTATGACCCAGCCAGAAGTGCTGGAGTGGGTCAATCACCTGTTGGGTGATGCGCCAAATGATCGCACTTATCTCATCGAGCACCTGCATACCCTTCAGGATCATCAAGGTTATCTCTCTTATAGTGTACTGCGTGCCTTGGCAGAGCGAATGAACCTGCCCATGGCAACGGTATATGAAACCGCGACCTTTTATGCTCACTTTGACTTGGTGGCAGAGAATGATACGCCTCCTGCGCCCATTACCATTCGCGTGTGTGACTCACTGTCCTGTCAACTGGCAGGTGCAGATGCATTGAGTGAGGCGCTGAAATCCACATTGAATCCAGAAGAGGTTCGCGTGGTGCATGCGCCTTGTATGGGGCGATGTGATAAAGCACCTGTTTTGGAGTTAGGACATCATCATATTGAGCAAGCAAGTCTGCATAAAACGCTGGATGCTCTGGCTGTTCAGTCGTTTGATCCTGTTTCTGTCGACTGGCAACCCCTGTCTGAATATCAGAAAGCCGGAGGTTATCAGCTTCTTGATACGTGTCGCTCAGGTGATGTGGCGGTGGAATCATTAATCACGATGTTGGAGCATTCGGGATTACGTGGATTAGGCGGTGCGGGCTTTCCCACCTTTAAAAAATGGCACTTTGTTCGTGCCGAAAAAGGGCCTCGTTACTGTGTGATTAATGCCGATGAGGGTGAACCGGGCACATTCAAAGACCGCTATTATTTAGAAAAAGCCCCTCATCAATTTTTAGAGGGCGCTCTGGTCAGTGCATGGGCAGTTGACGCTGAAGCGCTGTATATCTATTTGCGAGATGAGTATCCTGGTGTGAACCGTCTACTCACAGAGGCGATTGCTGAACTTGAAGATTCAGGACTCATCGAACCTGGATATATTCATTTACGTCGAGGTGCAGGGGCTTATATTTGTGGGGAAGAATCTGCACTGATCGAGTCTTTAGAAGGTAAACCAGGAAAGCCCCGCCATCGTCCACCCTTTGTGGCGCAAAAAGGCTTATTTGATCGTCCCACCTTGGTGAACAATGTCGAAACTGTTTATTGGATTCCCGAAATTTTTCGACAGGGTGCTACATGGTTTGCATCACAGGGTCGGCATGGTAGAAGCGGACTTCGTACCTTTTCAGTTTCCGGTCGTGTTAAGAAGCCGGGGGTGCACTTAGCGCCGGCAGGTATCACGTTAAATGAATTAATTGACGAATTTTGCGGTGGCATGCTTGAGGGTCACAGCTTGCTTGGGTATTTACCCGGTGGCGCGTCAGGTGGCATTTTACCGGCCAATAAAGCCAATATTCCGTTGGATTTCGATACGCTTCAAGCAGAAGGGTGCTTTATTGGCTCTGCCGCCATCATCGTGTTGTCTGATCAGGATAATTTGCAACAGGTGGCACAAAATGTGATGGCTTTTTTTCGCGATGAGTCTTGTGGCCAGTGTACGCCTTGTCGAGTAGGCACAGATAAAATGCTTGCGCTGATCAGTGCTCAGGAATGGGACATCGTTCAACTCAAGCAACTGTCTCAAGTGATGATGGATGCATCTATCTGTGGGCTAGGTCAAGCGGCCCCCAATCCCGTGCTGAGTTTGTTACGTGACTTTAGTCATGAATTAAGCCAGTCAAACATCATCTTGAAGGGGTGAAGGATGTCTTCATTTGAATTGAATTTAGATGGTATCTCGGTCACTGCCTACGAAGGCGAAACCCTCTGGCAAGTAGCAAAGCGTGCGGGTGAAACAATCCCACACCTCTGCTTCAAGGATTCTGAAGGCTATCGTTCCGATGGCAACTGTCGTGCCTGTATGGTGGAGATTGAAGGTGAGCGTACCTTGGCTGCCAGCTGTATTCGCGAAGCTAAGCCCGGAATGGTGGTGAGAAGTCAGCAATCAGAAAGAGCGATGACTGCGCGAGAGGGTGTCATGGCGTTGTTAGTGGCCGATCAACCTGATCGTGAACTAAGCCCAGATCGTTCAAGCCACTTTTGGCAGATGGCGGATCTGCTGGCGATCGATGCTACTGCCGTGAAAAACAGCTTGCCTAAACAAACTACAGATGTGGCTAAGGCAGATAACTCTCATGTCGCTATGCGGGTCAATTTAGCCGCTTGTATCGATTGTAATTTATGTGTCAGAGCCTGCCGCGAGGTTCAGGTGAATGATGTGATCGGTCATGCCCATCGCGGAGTTGAATCCAAGATCGTCTTTGATTTCGATGATCCCATGGGAGACAGTACTTGCGTCGCCTGTGGTGAATGCGTACAAGCATGCCCTACGGGGGCATTGATGCCTGCCACACTGGTGAATGAAGCTGGCGTTGGTGATTCTCAGGCAATCGATCGAGAAGTGGATTCTGTTTGCCCTTATTGTGGGGTGGGTTGTCAGTTAACCTATCAAGTCAAAGATGAAAATATTGTCGCTGTTAAAGGACGTCAAGGACCTTCTAATCAAGGACGTTTGTGCGTCAAAGGTCGCTTTGGCTTTGATTACCCCAATCATCCGAGTCGCTTAACACGTCCGTTAATTCGTAAAGAAGGCGTACCTAAGGGCCTTGACCCTGACTTTGATCCTGCTAATCCCTTGACCCATTTTAGAGAGGTGGATTGGGATGAAGCATTAGATTTCGCCGCAACGGGCCTGTCTCATATACGTGCTGCTGAAGGCTCAGAGGCCTTGGCTGGATTTGGTAGTGCAAAATGCTCCAATGAAGAGGCATGGTTGTTTCAAAAACTGGTACGTACTGGCTTTGGCTCCAACAACGTTGATCATTGCACAAGGTTGTGTCATGCCAGCTCAGTTGCGGCACTGATTGAGTGTATTGGTACCGGTGCGGTGACAGCCTCTTTTATGCAGGCCAGTCAAGCCGATGTGGTGATTTTAACGGGGTGTAACCCAGCCGTGAATCACCCTGTTGCCGCGACCTTTTTTAAGCAGGCTGCCAAACAGGGTACACGCATTATTATTCTGGACCCTCGTGGGCAAGCTTTAAATGCCTATGCACATAAAGTGCTTCGTTTTGAACCCGGAACAGATGTTGCGCTGTTTAATGCGATGCTGAATGTGATTGTTACAGAAAATCTTTATAACGAGACGTATATTGAGGAGCATACCGAGGGGTTTGATGCGTTAAAACAACATGTTTTATCGATGACACCCGAGGCGATGTCTCCCTTGTGTGGCATCGCACCAGATGATATTCGAGACGTTGCTCGTATTTACGCGACTGCAGATAAAGCGATGATATTCTGGGGTATGGGTATTTCGCAACATACACATGGAACAGATAATGCTCGTTGCTTAATTTCCTTGGCATTAGCCTGTGGACACACGGGTCGTCCGGGCACAGGACTTCATCCTTTGCGTGGCCAAAACAACGTGCAGGGTGCTTCCGATGCTGGTTTAATTCCGATGGTGCTTCCAGATTATCAGCCTGTATCTGATCAGCAGATTAAATCAGCATTTGAAGAGTTATGGTCAACGCCCTTGAGCAGTCAACCAGGCTTAACCGTGGTTGAGATAATGGATGCTATTCACGAAGGGAAGATTCAGGGTATGTATATCCTGGGTGAAAATCCTGCGATGTCTGATCCAGATTTACATCATGCCAGAGGCGCATTAGCCAAGCTAAAACATCTTGTTGTACAGGACTTATTTGTTACTGAAACAGCAATGTTTGCCGATGTTATCCTGCCGGCGTCAGCATGGGCTGAAAAGGATGGAACGGTCACTAATACCAATCGACAGGTACAAATGGGGCGTGCCGCTGTTCCTTTACCTGGCGAGGCTAAACCTGATTGGTGGATTATTCAAGCGTTGGCCAATCGTATGGGATTAAACTGGCACTACACTGATCCAAGCGATGTGTTTGCTGAAATGAAGCAAGGTATGGCGTCATTGGATCATATCACTTGGGATCGTTTACAGTGCGAAGAGTCAGTCACTTATCCTTGTCCTGCTGCAGATCAACCAGGATTGGATATTGTGTATGCAGATGCATTTCCAACCCCCTCTGGAAAAGCGCGTTTTACGCCTACGCGTCCTTTACCCCCAGATGAACCCGTCGATGCTGAGTATCCCATCGTATTAACGACAGGTAGACAGCTAGAGCATTGGCATACCGGTTCAATGACGAGAAGGGCTAGTGTGTTGGATGGAATTGAGCCAGATCCAGTGGCAACCTTGTCTCCATCAGAGCTGAAAAAGCATGACTTGAACCCGGGTGATCTGATGACGCTGACCACACGTCGAGGTGAAATTACCTTACAGGTTCGCGTCGATCCACTGATGCCAGATGGCATGGTTTTCGTCCCTTTCTGTTATGTAGAAGCGGCGGCGAATTTATTAACTAACCCTGCATTAGACCCTTATGGCAAAATACCCGAGTTTAAATATGCGGCATGTCGAATTAGTTCGGCAAATACAGCTTAAGCGTGTAATGAGGGTGCTAGTATGATGTTTGCAGACTTGGTCGATGAGGTTGATCTCAAGGAGCGTATTGAAGCCCTAGGTGTTGTGCTACAGGATGGCGCTTCACCTGCTGAGTGTATTCAAATCGCGCAACTTCAAAAGGTTGAAGGGTTTGATGCACTGGTTGAGCAACTATTATCTGAGCCTGGGTTGTTGCAACCTGAGGTTAGAGAGGCGTTACTTGGGGTGAAGTTGCCTTAAACAGCGTGCTTGACGTTGGGTCCACTGATCAGCAATCGCATTAAATCAGGACGACAAATAATGCCGATCAAGGTTTTGCTGTCGCGATCTACAACCGGCATAGCGCTGGGTTTATGGGTAATGAAATACTGTGCGATATCTCTGACCAAGGTGTCGCCAGTGATGGCAGAAAAGGCGTCTGGCATTATGTTGGATATCAATACTTCATCAGCTTCTCTGGCCTGATTCAATTGTAATCGGTTTAGCAGGCTGACCGGCTTAAATTCATCGTTGACGACCACTATATGGTCTATTTCAGCTTCATCCATCATGGCGATTGCACGAAAAACTGTGCCCTGAACAGCAATAGATATCACAGGGCTACTCATAATATGCATTGCCTGCAGCTTTCGCCTTTCCTGAAGGGTGTCCGACTTTCTTTCAGTATCTAAATAGAGATTAGAGGGGTGATTATTGCCTTGCTTATGACCTAGAGGGACAGCTGCCCGAGCCAAGGGAGCGGGTGTGTTTGTTTGCTTGTCGGATGAGCTTGGATTGAGTTCTTCAACCTGTCGCTGTCTTGCAATCACATTACTGGGCGGTGTGATGATACCGTTATTGTAGATTAGCAAGGCCATGGCGCGTCCTTCTTTCTTTGATTATCCTTTAATCTTATCGGCTGTACCGCAGTTATTATAAACATAAAAAAATGGATAATATCCACTTATTAAATTAAGTCGATATTATCCATCTTGTGTGAGCAGGTGAAGTTTTGTATTAGGTGGTTTGTGTATTTTCGATGATGCGTTCGCTGTACCAGTTTACAAAGTCAATCACCCCAAACTCAAATGTTGCTGAGTAGGGACCTGGCTGATAGGCGATGGAGTTAATACCACGCTGATTTTCTTCAGCTAACACGCGATCTTGATCATTGGTGGAATCCCAAACTTTTCGCATGTTTTCCAAGTTGTAGTCCACACCTTCCACTGCATCTTTATGCACCAGCCATTTAGTAGTGACCAATGTTTTTTGTGGCCCTAAGGGCAGTACACGAAACACAACAGCGTGATCACCCATCCAGTGGTTCCAGGAGTTTGGTAAATGCAAAATACGCAAGGATCCCATGTCTTTGCTGGTTATTCTCCCCATTAACTTTTGACAAGCCGGTTGGCCATCCATCGTCATGGAAACTACGCCGTCTAATAACGGGGTACGCGTCATGCGGTTACGTTTGCCAAAATATTTCAATGAGTGTGGGACACCCATCTCATCCCAATCTTTTTGTTTTCGCGCAACCAGATCTTTGTATTCGGGGGTGGCCAGAGGGTCTTCGGTGTCATCAAATTGCTGTAAAGAGTTTAACAGCTCTGGATGAGAGCCATTACAATGGTAGCACTCTCGGTTGTTTTCTATCACCAGCTTCCAGTTAGCTTCTTCAATCAGGTCAGTTTGAGCGGCCACTTTCAGATTTTCAACGTCATAGGGCTCAAGGTAATGATCTAAGGATTCTGTGAACTCTTCAAACACGGGTGGATTCTCGGACAAACACACAAACATATATCCACCAGCAACTTTAACATGCACTGGCTTGAGGTCATGTGCACTTAGGTCAAATCCTTCACCCATATCGGAGCCTGCAAAGAGCAAGCGACCATCCAGTTCATATGTCCATTTATGATAGGGGCACACGAGCTTTGCGACTTTCCCTTTTTCAGTTACACATAAACGTGATCCACGGTGACGACAGACATTAAAAAAGCCATGCACAACACCTTCAGATCCGCGCACTAGGACAACAGGATTATCGCCAATGTTGAGGGTTAAATAGTTGCCTTTAGACGGAATCTCACAGCTCATTCCGGCAAAAATCCACTCCTTTTCGAAGATCTCTTGAAGGTCTAACTGATAAATTCGCTCATCATTGTAGAAAGGTTGCTCAAGTGAGTAGTTAGGTTTACGGTTAATGAGCATGGATGATGCTGCTGTTCTAACATTTGCAAGAGGGTCTTCAAGCAACTGAGAAGTGTTCAGGTTCATGGTTGGCGTCCTGTTTTAAGTCCAATATGTCTGTGAATCGGTGTGTCTGTAAAACTGAGTTTTTAGTATCACTCAATCACCTCAGTGCAAGTGTGGAATAGAGTGTTTCTAGGCAATTATTCATGCGCGACATTGGATGCTGATAAAGCGACTTGAAAGATAAAAAAAATCAATAGGGATGGGGTATTTGGGTTGTTATATGTCGTTAATAGAACAATGGTCGTTTCTGTGCAGGCGACAATGGCACCCATAACGCACAGACGGCAACCTTTTCGAGTGGATATTGACCATGAGTGAAAATTTTATGAATCCAATCACAACCCAAACTTGGTCTAATGGCCGACATTTGGTTCGTTGTGTAAAAGTGATCCAGGAAACCTGGGATGTTAGAACCTTTTGTTTTATGGCAGAACAGCCTGTCCTGTTTTTCTTCAAGCCAGGGCAGTTTGTAACCCTGGAGCTAGAAATAGAAGGGCAGTCTGTGATGCGCTCTTACACTATTTCCAGTTCGCCCTCGGTACCTTACAGTTTTTCCATCTCGGTTAAGCGTGTTCCGGGTGGTCAGGTATCAAATTGGCTACATGACAATTTGCAACAGGGTGATGAATTAGCGGTGCACGGTCCAGTTGGGCAGTTTAACTGTATCGATTACCCGAGTGAAAAAGCACTATTTTTGTCAGGTGGTGTAGGCATTACGCCGCTGATGTCGATGGTACGCTGGTACTTTGATACGAACGCCTCAATCGATATCAACTTTATCCATAGTGCGCGATCCCCCCGCGACATTATTTTTCATCGTGAAATGGAGCACATCTTTTCTCGCATACCCGAGTTTAAATTACATATTGTCTGCGAGCGCAGTGATGAACTTGGTGACTCATGGTATGGCTTAAGAGGTTACCTTGATCAGCGTATGTTAGAGCTGATAGCACCCGACTATCTAGAGCGTGAGATATTTTGCTGCGGCCCCACACCCTATATGAATGCAATCAAAGCTATTTTGATGGCTAACGGCTTTGATATGAGTCGATATCATGAAGAGTCCTTCGGCGCGACACCGGTTGAAGTCACTGAAGATGTTCTTGAACAGTTGGAGCAAGCAGAACAAGCCGCTGAAGATGTTCAGCTGGAAGATCTGATTCAGGTTGAGTTTGCGGGAAGTGGAAAAAGTGTTCGTATCCTACCCACTGAAACGGTGCATACTGCTGCTGCAAAACTTGGACTGCATATTCCGAAGGCTTGTGGTATGGGGATTTGTGGAACCTGTCGAGTCGAACTTAAGTCGGGGGAAGTGGATATGGAGCATAACGGCGGTATTACCGACGAAGATGTTGAAGCGGGTTATATTCTTTCCTGTTGCAGTCGCCCTAAAGGGCCTGTGGTTGTTGATTTTTAACCCTGAAATTGAACTGTTTGTCGCAAATTGATCATTATGTCGCAAATAGATCACCTGCTGACGGTGGCGCGTATCTGACTGTAGGTCGCTAGGGATACCATCAATTAAAACTAGCTCGGGTGCGGGTTTGCAATCGAACAACACGCACCTTGAAAGAATAAAAAACGGGAGTGATGAATGAATAATCGAGATGGCTTTTCTCGCACTGATCGACTGCAAAATTATGATGTTGATCTTGCTAGAATGTTACAAGAAGAGCAAACGCGCCAAGAAGCACATATTGAGCTAATTGCCTCAGAAAACTATACCAGTGTTCGAGTCATGGAAGCACAGGGTGGTCAGCTTACCAATAAATACGCTGAAGGTTACCCAGGTAAACGTTATTACGGTGGATGTGAGGCAGTCGATAAGGTTGAGGCCCTGGCCATACAAAGAGCTTGTGACCTGTTTGGTGCTTGTTACGCTAACGTGCAACCTCACTCAGGTGCGCAGGCGAATGCTGCTGTCTTTATGGCCATGGTGAAACCTGGCGATACGATTTTAGGTATGAGCCTTGCGCATGGTGGTCATTTAACTCATGGCGCAGCGCCAAATTTTTCAGGTAAATATTACAACGCAGTTCAATATGGTCTGAATCCTGAAACAGGTGAAATAGATTACGATCAAGTCGAGCAACTAGCGCGTGAGCATCAACCCAAGATGATCATTGCTGGTTTTTCAGCTTATTCCTTGATCATTGATTGGCAACGTTTTCGCAACATAGCCGATGAGGTCGGTGCAGTTCTGTTTGTGGATATGGCGCATATCGCTGGATTGGTTGCAGCTGGATTGTATCCAAGCCCACTCCCTTTCGCTGATGTGGTAACGACTACTACTCATAAAACCCTGAGAGGCCCTCGTGGCGGTATGATCTTATCTGCACGTGATGACGAAGCCTTGCATAAAAAACTGAACGGTGCCGTGTTCCCGGGTCAGCAGGGTGGGCCCTTGATGCACGTGATTGCCGCTAAGGCGGTCGCTTTTAAAGAGGCAATGGAACCCAGTTTTGTCGATTACCAAAAACAGGTGTTGGACAACGCCCAAGCTATGGCCTCTGTCTTTATTGAGCGAGGATATGATGTGGTATCAGGCGGAACGAAAGATCATCTCTTCTTGGTATCTTTAATACGACAGGGCGTAACCGGTAAAGATGCTGATGCTGCCTTAGGGCGTGCTCATATCACCGTCAATAAAAACTCTGTTCCCAATGATCCGCAAAGCCCATTTGTCACATCGGGTCTGCGTATTGGCACACCCGCGATCACCTCGCGTGGATTTGGCATAAAAGAGTGCCGTGCTTTGTCCGGGTGGATTTGTGACATTTTAGATGTACTGTCAGCAGGTCACTCTACTGATGCAATTGAAGCTGGAGTTCGCGAAAAAGTTGCCGAGCTCTGTTCACGTTACCCGGTTTATACCGAAACCCGCGCCTAAATTTAAGGCACAGGAGAAATGTCAATGCAGCGTTATTCCGGTTTTGGATTGGCTAAACATGCGTTAACTCATAATGAGAATTGGCAACGCATGTGGCGCAACCCAGTCCCCAAGAAAAAATATGATGTCATCATTGTGGGTGGCGGTGGTCATGGATTGGCAACAGCTTATTATTTGGCTAAAGAGTGTGGAATTACCAATGTTGCCGTGATCGAAAAAGGTTGGTTGGGTGGCGGTAATACAGCGCGTAATACCACTATTGTGCGCTCTAACTATCTTTGGGACGAAGCCGCTGCATTATATGAGCATTCGATGAAGTTGTGGGAAGGGCTGTCACAAGACCTAAATTACAACGTGATGTTTTCTCAGCGGGGCGTTTTGAATTTAGGTCATACCTTGCAAGATATGCGCGATATCCAGAGAAGGGTCAATGCGAATCGGCTCAATGGCATTGATGGTGAGGTGCTGGATGCCAAACAGGTTCAAGAAATTTGTCCGGTGTTAGATTGTTCAGAAAATACCCGCTATCCCGTTCTAGGTGCTTCATGGCAACCGCGTGGCGGTGTTGCACGCCACGATGCTGTGGCATGGGGTTATGCCCGTGGCGCTGATGCATTAGGTGTCGATCTGATTCAGCAAACGGAAGTGGTAGGAATGCGGATCGAAGATGGGCAAATTGTGGGTGTAGAGACGACACGTGGCTTTATCGGTGCTGAAACAGTGGGCTGTGTAGCAGCGGGTAATTCGAGTGTGTTGGCTAAGATGGCCGGGATCAAACTACCGCTTGAATCTCACCCTCTGCAGGCTTTGGTATCGGAGCCTATAAAACCTGTCTTGGATACAGTCGTCATGTCCAATCATGTGCATGGCTATTGTAGTCAATCGGATAAAGGTGACCTGGTCATCGGAGCCGGTATAGATGGTTATAACGGTTATGGCCAGCGGGGTAGCTATTCCACAATCGAGCATACCCTACAGGCTATTGTTGAAATGTTCCCAACTTTCTCGCGTGTACGCATGAACCGCCAATGGGGAGGTATTGTTGATACCTGCCCAGATGCCTGCCCAATTTTATCGGCTACCTCAGTGAAAGGCTTATTTTTCAACTGTGGATGGGGTACTGGTGGATTTAAAGCCACCCCAGGTTCAGGTCATGTGTTTGCTTGGACCTTAGCTAAGGGCGTTGCTCACCCCATAGCGGCTCCATTTAGTATTGATCGCTTTGTCAGCGGAAAATTGATTGATGAACACGGCGCAGCCGGTGTAGCCCACTAATCTGAGGGAAGTTTTATGTTACATATTTATTGTCCCTACTGTGGGGAACATCGTGAAGAAAGTGAGTTTCATCCTAAGGGTCAGGCGCATATTCTCCGCCCTAAGGATCCTGATAGTTGTTCAGATGAAGAGTGGGCAGATTATCTTTTCTTTCGAGATAATCCGAAAGGTGTTCATCACGAGATGTGGGTGCACGCCACAG
>SLCQ01000203.1 GCA_007125745.1 Nitrincola sp. | reverse complement strand
GCAGTTATCACAGAAAAAAAAACCACCTTTTTCAAAAACTGATGCTGGTAGCGTTAGTCATTTTCATTATTCCCATTGCGGCTAAGGCAAACATCGTCGATCCACAGTGGTTAAAGTCGACATTAGATCATGATGCTTTGCTAATAGTGGATGTGAGGCCTGAAGAAGACTTTCTAGAAAATCACATCAAAGGCTCTGTTCACATCGAACCCATGAGTTTGTTTGCAGATCAACTTTTTTTACCACCGATCAGTGAAATCCAGCGGATTCTTGGTGGCGTAGGTATCGATTACCAGCATAAAATTGTGATTGTAGGTAATCATGAGTTTATTTGGGCTGCTCGACTTTACTGGATACTAGAGTTTTTAGATCATTCAGATGTCTATTTATTGGATACAGCCTGGGGGCATTGGGATGAAGACCTTTTACCTATCAGCCAAAATCCAATTGAACCGACTCCTCGTAATTTTGTGCCTCGGATAGATTCAAGTCGCATTACCACACAACTAGGTACGCTTGTGGCAATCGATACTTTGCCTATCTTGGATGGACGAAGCGAAGCTCACTTCTTAGGAAAGGATTCAGGCGGGGCATCGCGAGCTGGACACATCCCTAGCGCACAGCATTTTCCATGGACTCAAAACCGTGAATTAGTTGAGGGTACCTATCGCATAAAGGATCTAACTGCTTTAGCCTCTGTTTATGAAGGCCTTCCAAAAGATGAAATGATTATTCTTTATTGTACTGGTTCAGCACAATCGGCAATGAACTATGTGGTGTTGCGCGAGCTAGGTTATCAAGTGTCTGTGTATGAGGGTTCTTGGACTGAGTGGGGTAATAATCTAAAATTACCCATAGTCAACCTATCTGAAGATTTGCAATAGCACGAGATAGGTAATGAAGTTTTCCTGGCGCTGGTCCATAAGAAAACAGCTCAGTCTGTTAATTCTTTTGGTAACACTGATTACTGGCCTCCTTGGTTATGGTACCTTTTTAGGGTTCAAACTGCACAATCAGCATCAAGAACTACAACATCAAGCTTCAATCATTGCCCAAGTACTCAGTGAAAACTTCGCTAGAGCTCTTCTTCAAGATGATATTCAAGTTATTTCGGATATTCATCGTAGCTTGCATACCTTCGATCTTTTGAAAAGTGCCATCATTTTCAACAGACATGGACAGCCTGCATTACAGTTCTCGCTTAATGATGAAACAGTCAATCTAGATAAGTTGTCATTATCTAATGATCGACCGTTTTATTGGGATGATAAACAGATCGATATCTATCAACCCTTGAATTATGGTACCAGTCATATTGGCGATGCTAGGTTCAGTTTTGAATTTCAAGGAATGCTTGCTAGATTAAAGAATGATTTACCCATAATTACGCTCATTGCGATATGTATGTTGATTGTTTCTTATGCCTTAGCACACCTTGTTGCATCTTCATTTACCACGCCAATCTTCAATCTGATTAAGTTTTTTGAAACAACTGAAAAACTTGATGGTATAAATGATCGTCCCTCCTGGAAAAAAAAGAACGAATTTGGTCGTCTTTACGATGAAATTAATCTAATGCTAAATCGCATCGAAGAAGACCATGAAAATCTAAAGATTGCTGCCGTTGCTTTTGAAACAGAAACAGGCATGGTAGTTACGGATGCTCAACAACGCATTCTTCAAGTGAACCGAGCGTTTACACGAATCACTGGCTATTCAAAAGAGGAGGCGATAGGACGTTCACCTAAACTGCTACAATCGGGTAGGCATCCAAATAGTTTTTACCTAGCCATGTGGGACTCCCTTCAGTCACGAAAATACTGGGAGGGTGAAATTTGGAATCGAAACAAATGTGGAGATGTGTACCCTGAACGGTTAACCATCCAAGCTATTCTGAATGATCATGGTGAAACTGCCTATTATGTTGGTTCCTTTATAGACTTATCCGACTTGAAAAAGGCTGAAGCTAAAGTTGAGTATTTAGGGCTATATGACCCGCTTACAGGATTAGCAAACCGTAAATTATTTATCAATCAAGTTCAAAGTGTTATTCAATATCAAAGTAATAGTGATAATCCTTCCTATGCCACTATCTATTGCTTTGATCTGGATAACCTAAGACTGATTAATGAAAGTTTTGGTCATGCGCTTGGTGATATTCTATTAGTTGAAGTGAGTCAACGTTTGAGGCAGTTTTTTGGTGATAGAGGTTGTATTGCGCGTTTAGATAGTGATTTATTTGCTGTTTTACAAATAACCAGTGATACAGCTTTTGATGACGCTACGTTGGCTGTTGAACAATATGCAGAACAGATGCTCAAGAAAATTAATAACCCTTATCAGCTAGAAGATAAGCAAGTAGTTACATTTGCTAAAGCTGGTTTAGCGTTATTCAAGTCACCAGCGCAATCAGCTGAAGAAATTTTGCATCAAGCTGAGTCTGCACTTTATCAAGTTAAGCAAAGCTTTGATTCGCGCATTGGTTTTTTTGATCCTGCTGCTGAAAACCTTGCGCGTGATTACCTCGAAATACAAGAAGCGATGGTCAATAGCCTAGCTGATGGACACTTTGAGCTTTATTATCAACTTCAGTGCGACAGTAATGCCTCTGTTTTAGGTGCAGAGGCGTTACTGCGCTGGAATCATCCAGAAAAAGGCCTTATTCCTCCTAATCAGTTTATTCCGATTGCTGAGCGATCGCGTTTAATACTTCCCTTGGGTGCTTGGGTATTAGGAGAAGCATGTATGCAATTAGCACTCTGGCAACAGAACAAAAAAACTAGTTCATGGACTGTAGCTGTCAATGTCAGTGCACTTCAATTCCAACAAGGTGACTTTATAGATCAAGTGTTGCATTGCATACATTCAAGCGGAATAGATCCTAAGGGATTAAAGTTAGAGTTGACTGAAGCACTGATGATCAGTGATTTTGAGGTCACTGTTCAAAAGATGAGACGCTTGAATGAAGTCGGCGTTCAGATCTCATTGGACGACTTCGGTACGGGTTACTCATCTTTACGATATCTGCGTGATTTACCGATAGATCAAATCAAAATTGATCGTGCATTTGTAAGAAATCTAGAAAATAATGCGTCTGACCTTGCCATTATAGAAGTCATTATAGGTTTAGGTAAGGTTTTTAAAATGGAAATAATCGCTGAGGGTGTGGAGACACAAGAACAACTTGAGATACTCGTAAATTTAGGTTGTAACAACTTTCAGGGTTATCTATTTGGGCGTCCTATGACGGCTTTACAGTGGAATCAAGCGTATGAATCATAAAATCCGTTTTTGCTTCCTTTTCCTTGCTTTTATGCTTTTGAAACCAGCTATTGTCTTTGCATCAGAGCAGCCTTTAGTGATTGGCTTGAATGCTGATTTAAGTGCAGCGGATTCCTATACGGGACAAGCCATCCGGCTAGGAGCAGAGATCGCTCTGGATGAAATTAATGCAGCGGGGGGTGTGTTAGGACGACCTCTGGTACTGGAGCTTTATGACCACCGTCGTAACCCTGCCCGTGGAATTGACAATGTTGAACGACTGGCTTCTCGGGATGATGTGATTGCCATCCTCGGTGGAAAACACACCCCCGTTATTTTAGCAGAGCTAGAAACCATTCATGCCCAGGGCATTCCCTACTTGGTGCCCTGGGCCGCTGGCACGCCGATTATCGACAATGGTTATACGCCTAACAATGTTTTTCGTGTCTCGGTGAGGGACGCCTTGGCGGGTCCCTTCCTAGTTGAGCATGCACTCGATCTGGGTTTTCAGCGGTTGGGCTTGGTTCTTGAACAAACAGGCTGGGGGCGTTCAAATGAGGTCTCTTTAACCCAGGCTTTAGAGGAGCAGGGCTTAGCGCCTGCAAGGGTTGAGTGGTTTAATTGGGGAGAACAAAACTTTGCCGCTACAGCTCGGCGTATGCTTGACGCTGATGTGGACGCCATGATTTTTGTTGGCAATGAACCAGATGGGGTCAGTTTTGTCCGTGGAGTACTCGAAAATGAGGTGACTGCTCAGCTTCCGATTATTTCTCATTGGGGCATCGTTGGTGGTGAGTTTACCCAAAAGCTTGCTTCCGATTTAGATAGGGTCGATTTAACCTTTCTGCAAACCTTTTCTTTTTATACGCCACCTCTACCAGAGCGAGCTGCAAGACTTGCGGAGAAGGCTGGCCCAACAGATGCTCCCCCTGCGGTTGCCCATGCTTATGATTTAATCCACATACTGGTGCGGGCGATAGAACTGGCGGGTACTGATGACCGAGCGCAGGTGCGCGATGCGTTAGAGCAAATCGATTTTCATTCAGGTGTGATGCGAGACTATGCCCCACCTTTTACGGCAGAGCGCCATGATGCTTTGGATGCCAGTGACTTCATCATGGCCCGCTATGTTGATGGACGCATCCTTCCACTCAGTCTTAGCGCGCAAGAACCATGATAGCAAAGTCTCGTTTTCGTGCTTCTTTGGTGACAAGTGTGTTACTCAGGGTTATCCCTACGCTCTTGGCTGTAATGTTGGCTATTAGCTGGGTGCTGTTTCAGGTGAATGAGCGCACCCTACATCAGCAAGAGCTACTACGCCTGTCGCAGCAGATGGACTCAAGCCAGCGACTCCTAGATAAGACCCTGATCGCCATGCGTGAACAGGCTAGAACCCTTGCCCATAATGACCTGGTTCGCAATGGGTTGATTGATGTAGAAGAACGCTACCGCTATTTACCGGCAGTGTTTCGCTCGTTGACTGGGGTAGCTTTTGGGGAAGCAACCCCTCGTTTTGCCCTGCTTGATTTTCGTGGTTATGAAATTATTTCTAACGAGTTAGCGGGCTATGCAGGGAGCCTAAGTTCTGAGCAGTTCGCTAGTGAGCAAGAAGTGCTTCTGATCGACCAGCAAGGTGTTCTCCTGTTGGCTCCTATTTATATCCATGATTTTGTGGAAGGCTGGCTCGAGCTTTCTTTACCCCCTTCAGAGCTCAACGCTTTATTACGAGGGTTAGAATCACATGACTACGCCGTGGTTTTATTGGATGATCAGCAACAACCTTTACTAAAAGACAAGTCCACTTGTGTCGGCCAGCAAGAAGGCAATTGCTTGGCGTTACAAGATGCTGTGCAAGGTGTTGATGGGCTCACTATGCAAGTTCTTGCGCCTAGCGAATCGCTAATCAAAGAAAGGGATGGACTGCTACGCTGGCTAATTGGGCTGATGATGATTATATTAACGACAGTGGTTGTTGCGGTTGTGACCGCCATTCGACTCACTGCAAAACCGCTTCATCAATTAGGGCAGGAAGTTCAAACGATAGCCGCTAACCAAAACCTCTCTGCCCGGCTTGTCGAACAAGGACCTTATGAGGTTCGCGATCTTGCATCCTCTATCAATCAATCGCTGAGTCAATTAGAGGCTGTTTATGTAGCTCGTAACCAGCTTGAGTCGGCAAAATTATTAGCCGAAGCTGCCAATCAGGCGAAATCAGAATTTCTAGCCAACATGAGCCATGAAATTCGTACACCCATGAATGGCATTCTGGGCATGAGTCAATTGGGGCTTCAGGAAAAAGAACCTGAAAAGATGCGACATCAACTTCAGCGAGTGAACCAATCAGGGCGTTTGCTGCTGGGGATTATTAACGACATTCTAGACTTTTCCAAAATCGAAGCGGGTAAGCTGGAACTTGACCCTCAGCCCTTCAGGCTGGAACAGTTTGAAGACGAGCTGAAAAGCTTATTGATTGGTTTGGCAAAAAATAAAAATATAGATTTTCATATTCACTGCCAGTGGCTGGGTTATTGTCAAACATCACCTCAATGCGGTAACTCAATGCAATGCCAGAAACAATGTATGGCTTATCTTTACGCTGACAACCTACGTTTACGGCAGGTACTGATCAATCTGGTCAGCAATGCCATTAAATTCACCGAATTCGGTGAAGTCAATCTACGACTGACTTTGGATAATGGCTGGCTAGAGTGTGTGGTCGAAGACACTGGTGTTGGTATGACACCCGAACAGCAAGCCAAATTGTTCCATGTTTTCACCCAGGCGGATACCAGCATTACCCGTAAACACGGTGGAACTGGCTTGGGACTAGTGATTAGTGAACGCTTGGTACGCCTGATGGGCGGTGGAGATATCAAGATTCAAAGCCAGCCAGGTGTTGGCTCTTCGTTTAGGTTCCGTGTGCCCTTGCGTCAGTGTTCACCAGAAGAAGAGAGTCGACTCTTAACACAACTAGAGGAGCGCAAAGGTCCTCCTCCAGCCTTAACGGGTCGAGTACTTTTGGTTGAAGACAATATAATCAATCAAGAGGTCGTCAGCGCGCATTTAGAGCACTTGGGTGTGGATTTTGTTATTGCCAGCAATGGTAAAGAAGCTTTAGAAGAGTCGAAAAAACAAGATTTTGACTTGGTTTTAATGGATATTCAAATGCCAATCATGGACGGTTACCAAGCCACGCGTGCGATTCGTGAATTTAATCAAACGATACCCATTATTGCCTTAACCGCTGCAGCCATGGTGGAGGATAAAAACAGAGCCTTAGATGCAGGCATGAATGATCATCTGACTAAGCCAATTGAACCGGCACAGCTGTATCGGCTAATTGCTGACTATCTGCCGGAAGATGATAAGCAGTCGAAAGCGACTCAACTGGATGCAAAGCCTACTTTACTGATAGTGTGCTTGGATAAAAACGAACTAAAAAAGCAGGCCAAGCTAGCCAGTACTGATTATCGTGTAAAGGTGGCAGTGAACTCAGACCAAGCCAAGACCTTGATCGAGAAGGGTGATTTCGAGGAAGCCTGGTTGATTCTCAGTCAAGAAACTCAGCGGCAAATGTTCAGTAGTTTGGTTACTCATCTTGAAAAGGTGGGAATCAGCTATCGTTATTTAGGTGATGCTTGAGCTGTTGAAAAAAAGTGAACCCTTGATTTATGTGAATATTTTCAGTTCTACCTTTTCAGTGTTAGTTGTTATGGAATAGAGCATGGATAAAGCGCTACTCAAATGTATCAATCTTTAGGGTAAATGTATCAAAAAAGCCTACATTTTGTCAGTACATCATGAAGTTAAGGTTGTTTCTTGGTCTTTATATACTTTAAATGATTAAGTGATAATAACTATGCTTCAGGTGAGTGCCTCTTATGAAAAACAACCAGCCTATTACACAAAAAAATTATCCCGTACGTAATGATTGCGCCATTATTTCTCATACGGATGAGAAAGGCATGATCACTTATGTGAATGATGATTTCGTTGATTATGCTGGTTTTGCTCGTCAGGAACTTATTGGTAAGCCACACAATATTGTACGACATCCTGATATGCCTCAGGAAGCATACAGAGATATGTGGGCTACCTTGAAGCAAGGAAAAGCGTGGCAGGGCATTGTAAAGAATAGACGTAAAAACGGCGATCACTATTGGGTGAAAGCAACAGCATCACCTCGGCCCGAGGGGGGGTATATGAGTGTTCGGCTGAAGGCAACGGATGAAGAGATTCGTTTGGCGGAAGATTTGTATCGTCAAATCAATCAAGGAAGTGGTCATCGGCTAGAAGGGGGCTATGTTAAAGCGCCTGGCGTGATTGGATTGCTGGGTAAACTAAAACGATCTTTTCAAAACTTGGGTTTTGCCAAAAAAATCATCATACCAACAGTAATTTTATTAATGATGATGTTAGCTATATTGGGCTTGGGCTTAAAGTATGTTCATGAAAAGTCTCTTGAAGCCTCAGGTTTTCAAAGTGGTCAAGACCTCATTGAAATGGCATTCAATGCGCGTATGTTCTATAACCAGCATATTGTGCCTAAAGCCTTAAATGCTGGGCTAACCCTCACACATGATTATACCGCGGAGCCTCATGGCATCCCATTACCTGCTACTGTGATGAGATCTCTGGGTGAAATGTCCATTGGTGATCAGTCAAGCTCTGAATTTCGTCTCTTTAGTGATCAGCCTTTTAAGTTTAGAACGGCTAATGAAGTCACATTAGATGAGTTTGAGCAACAAGCAGTGACTTTTTTGAAAAACAATCCAAATCAGTTATTCACACAGTTAATCACTATTGATAATAAGCCCTTTTACCGTGTCGCTCGAGCGGATATTATGAATCATCCATCTTGTATCGCTTGTCACAATGCTCATCCTGATAGTCCAAAACAGGACTGGCAACTAGGAGATGTTAGAGGTGTTGCACAAGCTACCATCCCGTTAAGTGATTTGAACGAAGCCTTCTGGAATCCAATATCTAAGCTTGGCGTCATCATTATTGTGATGATTATTCTTATCCTTTCAGTAATCTCATCGATTGCCATAGGTCAAAAGAAACGCATTAATCGTCTTAAAGCAGTCACTCAACAAATTGCATCAGGTAATTTGGTTTCTGAAATGCCCTTGGGGCGCAAGGATGAAATCGGCTCATTGTTTAACAGTGTTGTGGTGATGCGAAATAAGCTTTTTGAAATACTATTTCAAATGAAAGTGTCAACTAACTCCTTGACTAAATCAGTGAATGAAATGATTGATGCCAGCCAAGAAACCTCTAAAGGTGCCTTTGAGCAATCGAATGCATCGACCAATATGGCTTCGGCATTGGAAGAATTAAGTGCCTCGGTTGAGCAGATTGGAGAAAATGCGACTTCTGCTCATGAGTCATCTGTTATCGCTGGAGAGGTTGCCAAAAAAGGAGCGCAAGCGGTATTTGAAAACAGCGAAGAGATGAACAACATCTCTAGTGCGGTTCAAAATGCAGCAGAACGATTGTCTGCTCTTGAAGTCCTCTCGGTTAAGATAGGTGAAATTGTATCAACGATCAAAGGTATTGCAGAGCAAACCAACTTATTAGCGTTAAATGCCGCTATCGAGGCAGCGCGTGCAGGGGAGCATGGCAGAGGGTTTGCAGTAGTGGCTGACGAGGTGAGGACATTGGCAGAGCGCACTGCCATATCGACCGTAGAAATTACTAACATGGTGGATCAAATCCAGGGCGAGACACAGACTGCTGTTACCGAAATGAGATCGGGTGTATCGCGTGTTGAAACAGGTGTTGAAAACGCAAGGTTAGCAGGTCAGTCAGTCAGTGATATTGAAACTAGAACGAATTTGGTAGTGAAGGCGACCGAAGAAATTCAGCAGGTACTGACAGAGCAAGCTCAAGCATCAAGGGAAGTTGCTCAGAGTGTAGAAAATGTTGCTAAATTAGCAGAAACAAATTCAGTTCAAGCAGAACAGGCCCTTCAGGCCACAGCCAGTGTCAGAGAAGTCACTAGTATGCTGGAGGATCTAGCTTCACAGTTTATTGTT
>SLCQ01000248.1 GCA_007125745.1 Nitrincola sp. | reverse complement strand
GTATGTTGTGCAACATAAGCTTTGGCCGCTTGGCCTGCTTTAAGTCGTTTTTCAGCCTGTGTAAACCACTCAGAAGTTTGTTGTATCACCTGATCAGCGCGATCAACTTGTATCAGGCCGCCTGAATGTGCCAACCCTTGTGTGATAGCGGCAAAGTTGAACGTGTGCTGGCCACAGAGGACTGGTTTTCCGAGTAAAGCTGGTTCTAGAGGGTTGTGTCCGCCTCGTTCGATTAGAGAGCCGCCAACAAATACGACATCTGCGCTAGCACAGAAGACCATCAGTTCGCCCATCGTATCGGCTAAATATATCTGTACAGACTCTGTCAGTGGTTTGGGTTCACTTCGACGCTGATAGATATATCCACTCGCCTGGCAGAGCTGAGCAACTTCATCAAAGCGTTCTGGGTGTCGTGGGGCGATAATGATGAGTGCGCTCGGATCGGCCTTAAAGAGTTGGGGAAGGTGTTTCAGTAATTGCGCCTCTTCATCAGCATGGGAGCTGGCAATCAGCAGAACGGATCTTTCTTGTCCCCATGCGCGACGCAATGAGTCCGCTTGCTCAAACCATAAAGGTTGAATGGGTACATCAAACTTTATGCTTCCCGTTACACTAAGGCGATCAGCTGGCATGCCTAATGTGATAAAGCGTTTTGCATCAGAAGTATCTTGTGCGGCTAGGTGTGTAATTTTCGTTAGCATTTCTTGGGTAAGTCCAGGAAAGCGTGCATACCCTCTAGCTGAACGTTCAGAGAGTCTTGCATTCGCTAATAAAACAGGAATTTTTGCACCAAGGCACTGATGTAAGAAATTTGGCCAGAGCTCTGTTTCAACAATAAGGCAGGCACAAGGGTGGGTAGCCTTAATAAATCGTTTCAATGCCCAGGGAAGGTCGTAGGGGCAGTAACAATGGCTAACCCGATCGCCGAACAGGAGCTGGACGCGGTCAGCGCCCGTCGGTGTCATGGTCGTAATGAGTATGGGAAGTTTGGGGTGCTTTTCAAGTAGATTGAGGACTAATGTTGAGATGGCTTGAACCTCACCTACGGAGACAGCATGGATCCATAACGGAGCGTTAGACGTAGTTTGAGAATGATGTAAAATGCCTAAACGTTCATGCCAGCGATCTCTGTAAGCGGGTGCTTTAATCCCCCGCCACCACAAACGCAGTAGGATAAAAGGTAATAATACGTGTAATAAGCTGGTGTAAATTAAGCGACTTATCATATGCCTGGTAGGTTATCCGGTGCGAAAGATAAAGATATAGTTTACCATGTTGCCTTGTCGTCGGAATGACTTGAAGCTGGAATAAAGCATGCTCGATAAAATAACACAGCATACATCGGAATCAGATCCAACACTGTCGCCCCGTACTTTCAGTGAATCGCCTAGTATTACCTGTATTTTGCCTGCCTATAATGAGGCAGATAACCTTCAGGTGATCGTTCCCAAGCTTTGCGAATACTTGCCTAAGTTATCTACGCGATTTGAAATATTAGTTGTAGATGATGGTAGTCGTGATGCCACCTCGGCCGTTGCTATCGATTTGGGTAAGCAATATCCGGTGACATTAATACGTTTATCGCGAAACTTTGGTAAAGAAGCGGCCATGAGTGCGGGCCTGGATCATGCAAAAACGGATCTTGTGATTCTGATGGACTCAGACCTTCAACATCCAATAGAGATGTTGGGTGAGTTTTATCAGCACTGGCTAGAAGGTTATGACATGATCTATGGGATACGTTCTGATCGATCCGATGAACACCCCATCAAGCGCCGACTTACGCGATATTTTTACCATATGCTCAGCCAAAGTGCCGATGTAGAGATTCAGGCGGATGCAGGTGATTTCCGCATGCTGGATGCTAAAGTGGTGCGTGCTTTGTGCGCTCTGCCTGAGCGTAAACGTATGATGAAAGGGTTATTCGCTTGGGTAGGTTTTCGTAGTATCGGTGTTCCATTTAAGGGAGGCGCTCGTCATAGTGGTAAAACCTCTTTTGGTATGCGTC
Organism: Nitrincola sp.; assembly: GCA_007125745.1. GTDB lineage: Bacteria > Pseudomonadota > Gammaproteobacteria > Pseudomonadales > Balneatricaceae > Nitrincola. Next base: position 7,358 of record SLCQ01000248.1, on the reverse strand, counting down.
GCTTAATATCTTTAGCTATAACGGGTATTACTGCTTTCAGTTGGGTGCCTCTACGAATGTGGATGTTTGTTGGAGCTGGCTTTTTATTGTTATCTACTACCTATGCATTCATTATTGTTCTGAGGGTTCTGTTGTGGGGCGGAGATGTACCTGGGTGGCCAACCTTGATCGCAGGAATAGGCTTTCTTGGTGGAGTGCAACTTTTATCAGTGGGTATTTTAGGTGAGTATATTGGGCGGATTTTTTATGAAGTTAAATCTCGTCCTGTCTATCTCATCTCTGATCACAGACCATCTAAGGTTATCTCTGAACAGATGCTTTCTAAAATTACAGGCCATGAAACAGTAACGCCTGACATCCAAGTAGATCAAAGAGCCTTCAATCAAGTATCACCAGATTCCCGGCGTTGATCATGGTATAAGTTTCATGATTTGCATAAGAAGGTGTGGTCGCTGTTCTGACCTATCTATTCAGCCGTTTTTGGGCCTTTGCCGCATGAAGTCTATTGTTTTGTGTGCGGATGATTATGGGTTAACAGCGTCTATTAGCGAGGGTATTTTGTCACTCGTTGAACAACGACGGTTATCGGCTGTGAGTTGTATGACCTGTTTGCCTGATTGGAAACACTTTGCGCCCTTGCTGAAGAGTTTTACTGATCAAACGGCTATAGGACTGCATTTTAACTTAACTGAATCAGATACAGCACTTCCTTTGGGGCAGTTGATGCTCAAGTCATTATCGGGTGGATTAGATGTTGAATGGATTCAAGATACATTGGATAAACAGTTAGACGATTTTGAAGATCAATTAGGACAAGCACCTGATTTTATTGATGGCCATCAACATGTACATATCTTTCCCAGTATTCGTCAAATTCTGTTCAAGACGGTCCGGCAACGCTATCCAAATCACCCTATCTGGTTAAGACGCGTAAATCCGGCCTTAACGGGGCATGATGCGCTGTTAAAAGCGATCGTCTTGCACCTTATGGGGCTGGGATGGGAGCAACAGGCTTCATTACATCAGTGTAAGCTGACACAACATTTTGCTGGACTCTATTCATTACGACCTGATGCGAATTTTGCATCGCTACTGCAGTCCTGGATGGTCAAATTACCGAAAGGCGGACTCATTATGTGCCATCCGGGTGCGAAGGTGGTTAATGCAGTGGGTATGATGCTCACTCGACAGAATGAATATGATTACCTTGCCAGTGATGTGTTTCTTGAAACACTTAATAAGCACGCAATAACCTTAACAAAAACACCTGCTTTTCTCTGATTCTTATTAGGATTTCACCAGCCTGTATCTCCAGCCCCTGCCCAACACCCTCAACATCAGGTTATAATCGGTCATTTATGACATAAATAGCCCTAAAAGGTGGTTCGGTATGAAACTGTTTTGGTCTGTGTTGTTTGCCAGCCTATTGCTGTTAAGTGGCTGTGGTCAAAAGGGCCCGCTGTACCTCCCTGACTCGACGGATCAACGATCTGACTAAAAATCGATATAAACACCTAGGCTTAGGGCAGATGAGAGATTAAATGGAAAGTTTTGAATACCGTAACGGTGAGCTTTTTTGTGAAGAAGTATCGCTAAACCAAGTTGCTGAGCAGTTTGGTACACCAGCCTATGTCTACTCGCGAGAAGCGATCGAACAAGCCTATATGGCTTATGCCAATGCTCTGCAAGGGCGAGATGCACTGGTTTGTTATGCTGTAAAAGCCAACTCTAATCTGGGCGTGCTCAATCTTCTAGCGCGATTAGGTGCCGGTTTCGATATCGTGTCTGTGGGCGAGTTAGAGCGTGTTTTGCGCGCTGGTGGTGATGCTAATAAAGTTGTTTTTTCAGGGGTTGGTAAGCAAGCAAGTGAGATTCGCCGTGCGTTAGAAGTAGGCATCTTCTGCTTTAACATAGAATCCGATGCAGAGCTGGACCGCGTTAATGCGGTGGCACTTGAAATGGGCAAAATCGCTCGTGTTTCTTTTCGCGTTAATCCGGATGTGGATGCGGGCACGCATCCCTATATTTCGACAGGATTAAAAGAAAATAAATTTGGCATCGATATCGATCAAGCAGAAACAGTCTATCGACGCGCCGCGACACTTGCGGGCGTTGAAGTTGTCGGTATGGATTGTCATATCGGGAGTCAGCTGACTGATGTTAGTCCTTTTCTGGATGCGTTAGATCGCTTATTGGCCCTGATAGATAAACTGGCTAACCAAGGCATTTCCATCTATCACCTCGATGTAGGCGGTGGATTAGGTGTGTGCTATACCGACGAAACACCTCCTACGGCAGATGCCTTCGTGAAAGCGATGTTGGATCATATCGGCGCTCGCCCATTAAAGCTGATATTCGAACCAGGGCGCTCAATCGTTGCCAATGCTGGCGTATTACTCACCCGTGTTGAGTTTCTTAAAAGCACCGGTGACAAAAATTTTGCCATTATCGATGCGGCAATGAATGATCTGATTCGGCCCTCGTTATACAGTGCCTATCAAGAGATTATTCCAGTCACAGTCAAAGAAAAACTGCCGACGCAAACCTGGGATTTAGTAGGGCCGGTGTGTGAGACGGGTGACTTTCTAGGTAAAGACCGCGAACTTAAAATTGAAGCCAATGACCTTCTGGCAGTGTGCTCGGCTGGGGCGTACGGCTTTGTGATGGCATCTAATTACAACACTCGCCCTAAACCTGTTGAGGTGATGGTTGATGATGACCAGGTCCATGTTGTTCGTGAACGTGAGCAGATAGATGACCTGTTAAAAGGCGAAAAGCCACTTCCTGGTGAACAGTCATAGGAGGTCGCGATGTTGGTACGTTTTAGCAAAATGCACGGCTTAGGGAATGATTTCATGGTGATCGATGCCGTGGCACAGCGAGTGCGTTTAACCCCTGAAGTTGTGAAACGCTTATCTGATCGTCACACCGGTGTCGGCTTTGATCAGCTGTTACTAGTAGAGCCGCCGACGCGGCCTGATATGGATTTTCGCTATCGAATTTATAATGCTGATGGTTCAGAAGTCGAGCACTGTGGAAACGGAGCGCGATGCTTTGCGCGGTTTGTACGTGAGAGGCGTTTAACGGTTAAAGATGAAATTCAGGTGGAAACCGCTAAAGGTAGCGCACTGTTAAAAGTGCAAGCTGATCGATCTGTTCAGGTGGATATGGGGGCACCCGTATTAAAGCCGGTTGAAATACCCTTTGCCGCTGAGCATGAATCTGTCACCTATGATCTGGAGGTCGACGGAAAGTGCTTTGAGATTTCCGCTGTATCCATGGGCAATCCGCATTGTGTACTGATGGTTGATGATATTGCGCAAGCACCAGTGAAACAGCTAGGTCGCTTGATTGAAAAGCATCCACGATTCCCACAACGTGTTAACGTTGGCTTTATGCAGATTGTATCAGCGAACCAAATTAAACTGCGTGTGTTTGAGCGCGGTGCCGGAGAAACCAGAGCCTGTGGAACAGGCGCCTGTGCGGCTGTCGTTGCTGGTCGTTTACAAGGACGACTCAACGAGGAGGTCAGTGTTTCACTGCCCGGTGGTGAGTTGCTGATAAACTGGGAAGGAAATGGGCACTCCGTATTGATGACGGGGCCAGCCACAACCGTGTACGAAGGGCAGATATACCTATGACACAACAGGTGATGAAAACTGATGAGTCCGCTGTAGAAGAGATTACAGCAGAGCAAGTGGCTGAGTACTTAGCCTCACATCCTAACTTTTTCGATGCTCATGTCGGCCTTCTGGAAAAGCTATATGTACCTCATCAGCGTGGCACAACAGTTTCGTTAGTTGAGCGTCAAACTTCTTTATTGCGTGAGCGCAATCAGTTATTGCATGGTCATTTATCAGAGCTCATTGAAATTGCTCGTCACAACGATATCCAGTTTGAAAAAACAAAACGCATGGTACTGTCTTTGTTAGAAGCTCAAACATTGGATGATGTGGCCATCGCGATCGAAGAGAGCCTATGTCAAGATTTTTATGGCGATGATGCACGGCTGATTCTCTTTAGTGATACCCCTTTTGACGTCAATAGCCTACGTATCTTAAGCCGTGCTGATTGCAGTCTGGTACAGCCATTAATTGAAATCAGTTTGCCAAGTTGTGGACAGTTATCCGAGCCGATGAACCGTTTTTTGTTTCAAGAAAATGCGGCACGCATTCAATCGGCGGCCGTGGTGCCTTTGGTTAAAGGAGAAACGTTAGGTCTGTTGGCGATTGGAAGTTTTGACCCTGATTACTTCCAAAGTAGTCAAGGTACCTTGTTTCTGAGCTATGTGGGGGAAGTGCTGAGTCGTATAGTGATGCATATCTTAGCGTCTCCGCATCGTTAATATGACTGCTCCAGATGAGTCGCTTTGGGTCGAGGCTTTTCTGCGTCACCTGCATGCCGAAAGACAGCTGTCTCAGCATACCCTGAAGCACTATCAACGTGACTTACATAAGCTTGCAGAGCAGTTGGATGAATTGCAGTTCTCAGGTTGGTCGTCTTTAAATGAAAAGCGTTTGCGTCAGGCGATCGCTATGCTTCATGGTAATGGTTTATCCGGTCGAAGCCTGCATCGTCTGTTATCAGCGACACGGACGTTTTACGCTTTCTTAAACCGCGAAGGTTGGCTCGATAAAAACCCTGCCTTATCGGTACAAGCGCCTAAGTCAGGTCGTCGATTGCCTGCTACGCTAGACCCTGATCAAGTAGGGCAACTGCTTTCACCTCCCAATGATGAACCGATTACCTTACGTGACTTTGCGATTATGGAGATGATCTACTCGTCAGGCTTGCGTGTCTCTGAAATCGTTTCATTGCAGATGCAGATGGTAGATTTGGGTGATGCCAGTCTGAGGGTGACAGGCAAGGGACAAAAAACGAGAGTGCTTCCTTTGGGCGCTCATGCACTCAACGCATTGAAACGATGGTTAGCGGTTCGGCCTGTGTGGAATAAATATGAGCAACCAGAGGTATTTATTGGCCAGCGAGGTCGTCCGCTTACCACTCGCTCTGTAGAACAGCGTTTGGCGCATTGGGGAGAGTATCTCGGCACACAGGGGCGTGTTTATCCGCATCGATTGCGACATAGTTTTGCCAGTCACTTATTGGAGTCCAGCCAGGATTTGCGAGCCGTTCAGGAACTCTTGGGTCACAGTGATATCAGTACGACACAGATTTATACCCATCTAGACTTTCAGCATTTAATGCAAGTTTATGAGCAATCACATCCACGAGCGAGGAGAAAAGCACGTGATTAAAGCGGTCACTTTCGATTTAGACGATACCCTCTGGGCTGTGGACCCAGTTATTCAGCATGCTAACCGCACTCTTTGGCAGTGGTTGCATGCGAATACGCCCGAGATGACCGCTAAATTTGCCATCACTGACCTCAATGAAGGGTCAGCCCTGCGAGCGCAGTTGATCAAGAAGTATCCTGAAATTGCTTACAGTATGACGCTCGTACGTATTGCTTTGCTGAAAGCCTGTTTAGTGGATGTCGGCTATACGGAAGCAGAGGCAGAACAGCACGCTAATCTTGCTTTTGCCGCCTTTATTGAAGCGCGCCATGAAGTGGAGTTTTTTGCCCATGCGCGAAGCATGTTACACACCCTAAAAAATAAAGGGTTGATTATTGGTGCGTTAAGTAATGGCAATGCACAAGTCAAGCGAACTGGACTGGCAGAGTTTTTTGATTTTCAGTTTAATGCCGACGATGTGGGGCAAGCCAAACCTCATCCGCTCATGTTTGAAAAAGCCCTAAGCTTACATCAGCTTGAGCCAACGCAAGTGGTGCATGTAGGTGATCATCCGCTGAATGATGTCAAAGCCGCGGCTGATCTCAAGATGAAAACCGTGTGGGTGAATATCTACAATGCGCAATGGCCAATGGATGTTGCACCTGCTGATGCTGAAGTGACGAGTCTCGATCAATTACCTGGCGTCATTGATGCGTTAGCTTAAAGAAATATTTCCAGTAGATCGTTCAGAAACAAACGACCTTGGGCTGATGGCGCTAAACGATCGGGGTTGTCCATCAACAAGCCTTTACCTCGGGCGAGGGTTAACGGCTTTTGAAGCTGTTGCAACGAAAGCCCTGTGCGTTGCTCAAATAGATCGATACTGACCCCGTCGTAGAGCCTGAGTGCATTAAGCATGAACTCAAAAGGCAGTTCTTCTTGTGCTACCCATTGTCGTTTCTGAGTGGGGTTGATGGCGTTTAGATAGGCTTTGGGTTGACGTAGTTTTTCGTGGCGCTCTATGCGTAAGCCCTCGTCAGATCGATAGCTCACTTTACCATGTGCTCCTGCACCTATGCCGATATAGTCTCCAAAAGTCCAGTAGTTGAGGTTGTGTCGACTCATCGCCTGATGACGAGCGTAAGCTGAAATTTCATACTGCCTAAAGCCTGCTTGGGCAAGATGCTGTTGACCCGCTTCTTGAATCTCCCAAAGTGCTTCATCTACAGGCAGAGTCGGCGGTCGGGCATGAAATTCAGTATTAGGTTCGAGTGTCAGTTGATACCATGACAGATGTTCAGGTCCTAAGCTGATCGCTTGGTGCAGATCGGCTAAGGCACCTGCAGTTGTTTGTTGAGGTAATCCATGCATCAGATCCAGGTTGACCCTATCAAATAACTGAATAGCTGATTTAGCGGCTGTCATCGCATTCTCTGCGGAGTGAATTCTACCTAAGGCTTTTAATTGAATGTCATTAAAGCTTTGAATACCCAGTGATAAACGGTTGATTCCTGCGGCTTTAAACCCTGCAAATTTTATCTGTTCAAAGGTACCTGGGTTGGCTTCCAGTGTGATTTCAGTATCGGCTGAGATCCCCATCAACTGATCTATTGTCGTTAAAAGACGCTCAAAGGATGGCGCTGAAAAAAGGCTGGGTGTACCGCCGCCAATAAAAATAGAGTGGAGAGGTCGCTGAGTGACTTGACGCTGAAGTTCAAAGGTTAAATCCCGAATCAATGCGTCAATATATGCTTCTTCCGGAAGGGAGGTGTCTCGCTGGGCATGAGAGTTGAAGTCACAGTAGGGGCATTTTCGTACGCACCAAGGAATATGTACGTATAGAGATAGGGGCGGTAAAGCCCCTGGTGTGCTCAATTGAGTTGTGGAGTCTGTCATGGAGTAAGGTGCTGATGCAGTTGCTCAAAAAAGAGCCGCATTGCTTTACCACGGTGTCCATATTGATGCTTTGTCTCTGCACTGAGTTCGGCCACTGAGCAACCCAAGTCAGGAATATAAAAGATTGGATCATAGCCAAATCCACCATTCCCACGACGTTCGCTAAGCATGATGCCTTCCCAGCTGGCTTGGCAGATCAATGGGGTTGGATCCAGTGCGTGACGC
>SLCQ01000005.1 GCA_007125745.1 Nitrincola sp. | reverse complement strand
CTTGATATCATTTGACGGACTATCTGGAGTCGATGCCTCATGCGCATCCTCTGTATCCGATAGGCTGGGACCCAATGGATCATTATTAGACGCAAAAAGAAGTGGGTCTTCTTGAGCATCAGTTTCTGCAAACAAGTCACTCAATGGCGGATCAATATCCTGTGATGCAACATGTCTACGAGGATCATCCTCAGGCTCAAGTGGTAAACTAAGATTTGACTCTTCAGAGGTCGGTTTTGTTTTGTTACGACGTGTTACTTCACGATTTACTTTATTCGCAGCAGCTTTATTGACCATAAGCTGATGAATAGGCTGGTCAAGATCAAGATCGAGGAAAAGATTGGGCTCATCCTCTGAGGCTAGATTTTTTTCTGGCGCTGTTTTTTTGACTGGATCAGATTGAATATTTTTTGGTGGCATTGAGTCCGTTGGAATTTCATCAAACAGCGGATCAAGGTCTGCAAAAGAAGCATTTGACTTGGAGGGCTGATCATAGTCTTCAAACTGCTTTTCTAATGCTGGATCCCATTCAAGACTCTCTTCCGTATCGATTTTATCCTCTGTAATGGCAACATCCGGTTCGTCAGTTTTATCCTGTGTAACGGCCGCATCTTCAAGGTTACTTTCTAAAGAAGGTTTTTCATGTTGCGTGTCATCAACGCCTGCATCTTCATCCTCAAAGGAATCCTGCAAAGAGTCACCTTGTGGTTTAGATGATGATAGTGACTCATCAGGCGATAAAGGCTCGTCCATAGATGCCATAGCATCCTGCAAGTCAACAGGATTGATGGTTTCCTCTTCGGACACAGGTTTAGGTGCAACTGCACTCGTGTCTGGTTCAAAAGACTCTACAGACTCCAGAGGTGAAGAAGCCTTTTCAACAGTCTGAATACTGATATCAGGCTCTACTTCTTGTTGGGGTTTCCATGAAGCCTCGACAGAATCTGGTGGGGAATCTGTGACAGGGGTGTCTGCAAAAAATGGCTCTGAATCATATTGACGCACACGAGCGCCACCATTAGGTAGCTCTGGATTATGATGATTAGCATCACCCAGCTCCGAGAGCGACTTATCAATATCAATTTTCAATCGATTACGGCTAGCACGTATTCTACGCCACCCATCGAATAGAATCAGAGCGATAACAATAACACCGCCGATGATGAGCCACTCTCGAAGACTAATCTCCATGTTTTAACTGATTCCAAAGCTGTTACAGAGTTAATTTAATGAACTGATAAGCTATTCTACCTTGTCCGCAATCACAAGCGTTACAAAATCCTCATCATCACTCACTTTAACATTGCTTAGCGCAGCTTTAAAGTCACCAGGTTGCTCTTCCGCCATCCCTGATACACTGATTCTGGCGACAATATCCACGGTATCAAAGTCGTTTAGGTTAACGCCTTCAACCATCGAGGATTGACCACTCAAAAACACTTGGGCAGGAAGCTCTGATACCTGAAGTCGTTCGACGGTAATAGGCATACGTTCACCAGGTGCTCTAGCGAATATAAAGATATATTGATCACCTCGAATTTCAGTCATAATCGACTCATCTACAGTCAAATCAATACGCACACCTGAGCCAGAGATCTCGGTGGCCTGATGCACCGGTTCGGCTTCTTGCCCTTGAGCGCCCAGGGCTTCACGAGCACGCTCAATTCCAGTTTGCAAGGAAACTGCCGACTGCCCATCAGCTGTTTCCAGTGCACGCTCCCAATAATCGATAGCGGTTTGATAATCACCGATTTCAAAGGCGGCAATACCCACCAAACCGAGCGCAGTGATCTCATTAGGATCAACTGTGAGTGTTGCTTCAACCTGTTCTAACACAGCTTCTGTCATGCGCCCTTCGGATGCAAAAAACATCGCTTGTGCCAACTGCCCCATCACCATTGGATACTCGGGCGTATCTTCAGGCAAATGCTTAATCGATTGCTCAAATGCTGTCACGGCACTGCCAAACTGGTTCATACTCATGCGCGTAGTGGCTAATAAATACCAACCTTCTGCATTCGCAGGACGTCGTTCCAGCTCTTCTTCCAATTGGCTAATGGCCTCTTCAACAGACATATCATTCAAGGATGCTTGTTGCCAAGCGTCCATGGCCATTCGGCTTGCCACATCATCAGCACGACCTAAATGCGCATAAAGTCCAAATGAAAAAGTCGGTACCATTAATGCGATCAACGTAATCGTAATAAGCTGTGCTTGCCCTGCTTTTGTTGTCGGCGCCTGACGCGGCTTTTCTTCAGCATCTATAAGCAGGTTTTTTTCAAGCTCAATTTTTAACTCTTGAAAATTCTCTTCTGTTAAGGTTCCCGTGTTTTTTTCTTTTTCCAACTCTTCTAAACGTTCGCGGAAAATAGCAATATTCTGCGCGGTTCTATCCGCTTCTGTTTCGATAATATCCTGTGATTTGCGACTTTGCACAAAGGGCCAAAAAACAAAAACTACTGCGATAAGTGTTAGTACACCTATACCTACCCACAAAAAAGTCATAACTATTTATCCTGTTGTAACAATCTTTCTAGACGCTCACGCTCTTGCTCTGAGAGCCCACCTGATAGATCTGCGGCCTCAACTGACGGAGCAACATCAACTGTTTCGCGCACTGCTTCCTGTGCTTTCCTGGCTCTTAATCGTCTATTTCTACTCACGAAAAACACCACTGAAAGCCCCCCTAGTAAAAGTACAAAGGGTCCAAACCAAAGAATATAGGTTTCAGGAGCGATTCGCGGTTTGTAATGTACAAAATCACCATAGCGACTGACCATAAAATCAATGATACCTTCATCTTTATAACCGGCTTCAATCATACGGTGAAGTTCACGTCGCAAATCCGCCGCCAGCGGAGCATCTGAATCTGAAATATTCTGGTTTTGGCACGTAGGACAGCGCAACTCTTTAGAAAGCTTGAAGTAACGCATTTCATTTTGAGTTGTTGAAAACTCATAGGTTTCAAACGACGCTAGCGTCATGCAACTCCAAAGTAATAAAACAAAAGGTAAAGACTTTAGAATCTTCATGCCTCTTCCTCAGCCGCAATGATCTCCATTAACCCTTTTAACTCTTGCCAAACCTGTTCCGTCACTTCACCAACATGGCGATATCGAATAATGCCATGTTGATCAATAATATAGGTTTCAGGTGCGCCGTAGACGCCTAAATCCAAGCCCAAGCGCCCTTCTTGATCCACGACCACTTTGGTGTAGGGATCCTTATAACGCTCTAACCAGGCACGCGCCAATTGAGGATCATCTTTATAGTTCAAACCATAAATGGGGATACCTTCCTCGAGACCGATTTTATTGAGTTGCTCATGCTCATCTTTACAAGTAGGACACCAAGTTGCCCAGACATTCAGAAGTGCTACTTCACCTTTGAAGTCCAGTTCTGACATTAACCTGTCCGGCTCATATAAAGAAGGCAAAGTGAAACTTGGAAAAGGTCGATCGATAAGCGCCGACGGCAGTTTCGAAGGGTCCATAAACAGACCCTTAAATAGAAATACACTCATAGCAATAAAAGCTACAAATGGGGTAAATATCCAAAATTTACGCATACTTACTCCGTCACTTGTTGGCGCTGAGCCGCTTCACGTTTCACTTGCTTGCGATAACGAGGATCACTGGCAGCCAATAAGCCACCCGCTGTCATAAAGAGTGCACCTAGCCATATCCAGCGAACAAAAGGCTTAAATTGCAGACGCATAGCCCAAGCACCATTTTCCAACTCTTCACCCATGGCAATATACAAGTCACGTGTAAAGCCCGGTTGCAAAGCGACTTGAGTCATAACGGTTCCACGAGCTGTATATAGGCGCTTTTCTGGGAACATCTCCCGATAGAGTTCGCCATCTCTGAACACACGAACTCTAGCCATATCTGAGATATAGTTTGGTCCTTGTACTTCTCTTGCACCGTCAAAAATGAATGTATAGCCACGGAACTCAATCTGATCTCCGGGTGCCATACGCGCATCACGGTGTTCAACGAAAATAGTCACCATTGCGACACCGACAATCATAATTGCCACACCCAAGTGAGCAAGCATCATGCCGTAGTAGCTACGTGATTGGCGAGTCATACCCTTGATAACATTGTCACGATGTCGTAGACGTGAAATAAATTCACGTCCCCAAGTAAAGACGATCCAGTAACTCAGCACGAGTGCTAATAGCACCCAAGGCTCTATCGATTGACTGTAGATCCAATGAGTAATCACAGCGGCAACCACCGATAGAATCGCCGGTAACCAAAGTTTAGAGAGGTATAGCTGTAAAGGTGTTTCTTTCCAGCGGCTAAACGCACTAATGCCTAAAAAGATCACCATCAGCGACATCATAGGCACAAACAAGGCATTAAAGTAGGGAGGGCCCACCGAAATTTTACCTAAATCTAGGGAGTCCATGACCAATGGATAGATCGTTCCAATAAGCACCATGGCACATGCAACGGTAAAGATAATGTTGTTAACCAATATCATGCTTTCTCGTGAACTGACTGCAAAGGTAGATTCACTTTTAACTGACCCAGCTCGAATCGCATACAGTAGAAGCGAACCACCTATGACAAATACCAGCATGCCTAAAATAAACACCCCTCGTTCAGGGTCAGTTGCGAAAGCATGTACCGATGTCAGAACACCTGAACGCACCAAGAAGGTACCCAGCAAGCTCAGACAGAACGCCGAAATAGCCAATAGAACTGTCCAGCTTTTAAATACGCCGCGCTTTTCAGTCACCGCTAAACTGTGAAGCAGTGCAGTGGCCACTAACCACGGCATGAGCGAAGCGTTTTCTACTGGATCCCAGAACCACCAGCCGCCCCAGCCTAGCTCGTAGTATGCCCACCAACTTCCCAGTGCAATACCGAGGGTAAGAAAAGCCCATGCCACGCTGGTCCATGGACGCGACCAGCGCGCCCAGGCCGCATCTAATCGACCACTCAACAATGCAGCAATGGCAAACGAAAACGCCACTGAGAGTCCGACATAGCCCATATAGAGTGCAGGTGGGTGAACGATCAAACCAAAATCTTGTAATAAGGGGTTTAAATCAGCACCTTGAGCTGGGGGATTGGGCAAAATGCGCTCAAACGGGCTAGAGGTAAAGAGGATAAACATTAAAAAGGCAGCCGTGATCATACCCATGACAGCCAAGACACGACCCACTATTTCGATGGGAAGATCCTTACTCTTCACAGCTACGGCTAAAGTCCAAAAAGCTTGTATCCAGACCCACAAAAGCAGAGAACCTTCATGCCCCCCCCAGATAGCACTGATTTTGTAGTACCAAGGTAAGTTGTAGTTAGAGCTTTGAGCGACGTACATGACCGAAAAGTCATCCGTCTGAAATGAGTAGGCCAATAAAAGCATCGCCACACTCAAAAAGAAAAACACCCCTTTTGCTAAAGGACGTGCGTAATCAACCCAAAGTTTATTTCCAGTATAAGCCCCAATCATCGGGACTGTTGAAAGAATCAGCGTTAAACACAGCGCTAGAATGGTTGCAAAGGTACCTAACTCAGGAATCATTATTAATAACCCTTACCCGCTGTTGGCGGCATGTGTGGCATTTCACCTGCGGCTGCCAGAGCTGCCGCAACTTCTGGAGACATGTAATTTTCATCATGCTTTGCGAGCACTTCACTTGCGACCAAGCGACCATCCTGATCCAACAACCCTTGCGCAACAATCCCCTGACCTTCACGGAACAGATCCGGCAGGATCCCTACATACTGAACAGTAGTTGAGTGAGCATAATCAGTAATATCAAACTCCACTTTTAAACTCGCAGGATCACGACGTATGCTTCCTTCGACAACAATCCCTCCTGCTCTAATGCGAGTATCTGCAGGGGCTTCACCCATTGAGATTTGACTAGGCGAGTAAAAGAGATTGATATTTTGACTCAGAGCATAGGCCACCAAAGCAACGGCTACGCCACTACCAAATATAATCATTAGCACCAGGGTTAATCTTTGCTTACGTTGTGCATTCATGACTGTGCCTCCTCTCTACGAATACGACGCAACTGCTCAGCGATGATTTTTTTACGCTCGATCATTGGCGCGACCACATTTCCGAGTAGTACGATTAAGCCAAGAGCAAAACAGCTCCAGACATATAGGGCGTGTCCACCCATGGCAAGAAAATCAGAAAAACTGTCGAAACTCACATCAACCTCTTTGCTGCATTAATAGTTCGCGAACCCAACCCGCTCGGCGCTCACGACGAATAATTTCATTTCGCAAACGCATCATTAAGGTTACTGCAAAAAAACAGTAAAAACCTATCACAAGAATCAACAAGGGTATCCACATATCGGGAGGCATAGCCGGCCTTTCGGTAATTTTGAAAGTCGCTGGTTGATGCAAGGTATTCCACCAATCAACAGAGTATTTGATGATGGGAATATTGACCAATCCAACCAGTGCTAACACCGCTGTTGATTGTGCAGCAGTAGACTCGCTTTCAATGGCAGAGTTCAATGCAATAATGCCTAAATACAAAAAAAGTAATATAAGCATGGAAGTTAAACGGGCATCCCAAACCCAGTAGGAACCCCAAGTTGGTTTACCCCAGATAGCTCCCGTTGCCAACGCCAACACCGCCAAAGAGGCGCCAATAGGTGCACAGGATTTAGCCACCATATCAGCAACTTTCATTTTCCAAATAAGACCGATGGCTCCAGCAAGCGCCATGGTCATATAGATCGATTGCGCCATATAGGCTGCAGGCACGTGCAGATAAATAATTCGAAAGCTATTTCCCTGCTGGTAATCCTGTGGTGCAAAGGCTAACCCCCAAACAGTGCCAATGGTGATCAACAGCAATGTTGCCACCACAAAACCTGGTAATAACTTACCCGTAATCTGGTAACACCAACGCGGTGAAGCTAACTGGTAAAACCACCGAGGCATCCAATTTTTTCCGGCCATATTTCTCTCTTTATCCACTGACTGAAATTCGTAATGCAGCTGCAATTGCAATGGGCGCTAAAGCCACACCTAATGCCAGCAACGCTCCCAGTAGGGCCAAATGCCCCGCTAGCGGTAAACCGGTAACAGCGGCATCGACAGCCGCAGTACCAAAAATCAAAACGGGTATATACAAAGGCAACACTAGCAACGAAATGAGTACCCCACCCTTTCTTAGGCCGACCGTTAAGGCCGCACCAATAGCACCCACTAAGCTCAGTGTGGGTGTACCAATTAATAGACTTAATACCAAACCACTCATACCTTCTGCTGGTAAAAACAACATGACCGCAATTAATGGGGCCATGAGCGTCAAAGGTAACCCCGTGATCATCCAATGCGCGATCACTTTCCCCAACACAACTATAAACAAAGGCTGAGGACTCAACAAAATTTGCTCTAGAGATCCATCTTCATAATCTGATCGAAACAATCCATCCATTGCCAGCAAGGTGGATAATAAAGCTGCTACCCACACAACACCCGGCGCTAACGTCATCAGTATAGTTGGCTCAGGACTAACCCCCAGCGGGAATAACGTCGCTACCATCAAAAAGAAAATCAACGGGTTAACCAGATCACTTCTTCGACGCAACGCCAGTTGCAACTCGCGTTTAAGCGTTGCAACAAATATTCTTCCAGGGCGATATTCAGTTTCGTGCTGAGCAACAGCCAAGGGTTGCAGTTTAGTTTCTGACATAGTGATTAAGTTCCCGACAGCTCATCAAGATTAATGCGTCTAACATGACGACTCAAATCCAACTCATGATGAGTGGTCAGCAACACCGTTCCTCCACGACTGGCATGTTCTAGGAGTAGCGCTTCTTTAGTGGCGACTCCTTTTTTGTCTATCGCTGTAAAAGGTTCATCTAAAATCCATAAGGGCGCTCGACTGATGTATAGTCGAGCCAGACTCACACGACGATTTTGACCGGCTGATAACATATGACAAGGCACATCTTCAAAACCTGTTAATCCTACCGCATGCAAGGCCTTGGGGATTTGTTTTAGGTCAATACCTGAATCAAGAGCAGCATACCAGGCCAAATTTTCTTCAGGTGTTAACACCGCTTTTACACCGGCTTGATGGCCAAAATAGAGAAGTTCACGTCGAAAAACGTCAGCACTGTCAGTCACTGACGTACCTCGCCATAAAATATCACCTTCGTAATGGCGAGATAATCCACTTAGAATTCGAAGTAGCGTTGTTTTACCGCTTCCGTTTTGCCCTTCGACTTGAAGGATCTCTCCGGGGAACACATTGAAACTTAGATGTTCAAAAAGAACTCTGTCGTCTCGCTCACAGAATAGATCTACAACTTGGAGTAGTGGGTCAGCCACACATCACCTTTAATAAAAAACGCATTTTTGACATGAGGACTGAAAGTTTCCACATTGCCGCCGATATAAATAAGACTATTATTATAAACTGTTCGTGTCACTCATGTTAGAGGGAAGCTGGGGAAGACAGTGCAAACCTACTTAAACGTTCGTGCTATGAATGTGGGTCAAGAGTCCGCACAAGCTACACGAGGGGTTGATCCTGCTCGTGCGATTCCTGCTGGACGAGAATCCAGCGCGACGGTGATCAGTGTCAGCCAAAACCCAACGCAACCCAATCAGTTTATTCTCCAACTTCAGCTGGGTGGCCGGACGCTGGAGCTGTCGACTCCTAGACCCTTTCCACAAGGTAGCCAAGTGCTCATCAGCCGAGATGCACAGGGTAACATTCAGCTTCAACTGCCAACGACTACTAACGCTAATAACGCCAACAGCAACTCAGTACAAAATGCCGCTCCCCAAGCCAGAGCCAATACAGAAGCCATTTTAATGCGCATTAGCACTGGATCAGCACCTCAAGCCTCAAATTTACCTATTAATCAATCTCAGCGAGGGGTCGTACTGCCGCAAGCTAACCCAACACCCTCAGCACCTCAATCAGGTCAACCCTCAGCAAGCACCGGTTATACTCAGGTACCTGCTGGTAATACAACCCCTGCAAACACAGCCCCCATGCAAAGTGCTTCTGGCAACGTAACAGCTCAAGCACCCAGCAGTAACACCACATCACCTGCTAATACCAATACTGGTCAAGTTAACACTTCAAGTCCTGCAACAACAGGGACTAATACACCCGCTCTCAATAACGCGCCTAGGGGTACAGCAACGGCCAGTGCATCAGCCAGCCGTTCAGCATCATCCAGTCAAGCCAATACACAACAACCCGGCGCAACACAAAATACGGTTCAAACGGCTAGTGCTAATCGTCCAGCCACTGCACCTGTAGCTGATAATGCCAACCAGCTTCGTGCTACCGCTCAAGCAAATAACCTTTCGAACATCAACCCGGCTCCTGTGATGCCTCGCACTGTAGCGTCAACCACTATCAATAGCACCATGGGTAACAACCTTGCCACTTCACCGCAATCGACACCTATACCCG
>SLCQ01000055.1 GCA_007125745.1 Nitrincola sp. | reverse complement strand
TCTGTTGCGAGGCCTTTAAATGAATAGAGTGCTACTAGAGCAACTGAGGCAACATACCCAAGACAAACATCACCTATTGGACAGTCATCCACTGTTAGAGATGCTGACAAATCCGAATATCTCTCAAGATCAATACAGACATGCTCTTCAAGCTCTTTATGCTCCGCATAAACAACTCGAGCTTAGCTTAGTTGTTCCACTAAATCTGCACTTTCCAGATTATCACTATCAATTACGTTACCCTGATATTGAAAAGGATTTAAGTCAACTCCAGGTAGATTATGCCGATATAGCAATACAAGGCTTACCGATCAGCAGTCCTTCAGAGGTGGTTGGTTTGCTTTATGTGCTAGAAGGCTCACGATTAGGGGCGCGTCATATTTTATGTAGGTTAACTGGCACACAGCTGCCGCAAGAGTATTTCTCTGGTGCACTGAATGAGAGTGCGTCAGGCTGGAAAGGCTTCACTGAGTTAACAAAAGAAGAAACTCTTGAATACGATCAAGTTGTCTTGAGCGCCCAACAAGGCTTTGATTGTTTTATCCACTCTTTAGCACTCATGTCTAAAAACCGAATACAAGGAATGAACTATGCTCAATCAACTTAACGTAACGACGCGATTAATTGCACTATGTGTTTTTCCTATTGTGGTTTTGACAGTCAGTTATGTGATTGCAATCAAAGATATGCAGTCATTAAGTGAAAATGCAACTGAATTGTATGAAGACAGGGTTATTCCTCTAAGACAACTCAAGCAGGTCTCCGATAGCTTTGCAGTAGAAATAGTCGATGCTTTTCAAAAATATCGTTCAAATATTAAAAGTTTAGATCAGTTAAATAACACCCTCGCCGATGCTTTCGAAGAAGGAAGTCAATCATGGGAGGGTTTCCAAGAACACACTATGAGTGCTGAAGAGTTAAGGCTCACCAATCTTGTAAATGATACATTGCGCACATCAACTCAGGTAAAAGATGAGTTTTTACAGATGGCCAATAACGGAACCTTAATGCAACTCTCACCAAGGGAGTTCAATTCTCGGTTGTTTGGCGCTTTTGATCCGCTCTCTGACGCCATTAATGAATTGACCGATTATCAATTGATTGAGGCTTCTGCACTACGTGATGCCAGCGAAGCTCAGTTTATACGTGACCGCAACCTGTTCATGATTATGGGGTCCATTGCCGTGATCATCACGGCGTTACTTGCATGGAAAATTTCGGCATCCATACAGCAACCTATCAGTCGCTTAGTCAAGACCATGTCAGATATTAGTACTCATTCTGACTTGCGTTTAAGAACAGAGGTACAGGGTAAAGATGAACTTGCTGAACTGGGAAGTTCGTTCAACAATCTGATTAATCACTTCCAAAAGCTGATTCATGATCTGTCCAGTGCCAGCCAAACCTTAGCAGCATCTGCTGAGGAGATGAGTGCTGTGAGTACTCAGGTGAGTGGCAGTGCGCGCAATCAGGAAGATCAAACCACCATGATTGCGACTGCAATCAATGAGATGACCGCCGCTATTGCAGAGGTGGCGACTAACGCCCAAAGTGCATCTTCATCGGCCGATCATGCCAATGATCAAGCTAGACAAGGTCTCACAAGAACACGAGAAACCATCAAGATGATTGAATCACTGGCAGATAATATTAATCAATCTGCTCAGCAAATCAGTCAGTTAGACTCACAAGCTGATCAAATTTCTGAAGTGTTAGATATGATCGAATCTATCGCTGAGCAGACCAATCTGCTAGCACTTAATGCGGCCATCGAAGCGGCACGTGCAGGTGATGCGGGTAGAGGTTTTGCTGTTGTTGCGGATGAGGTGCGCAACTTGGCGGCCAGTACCCGGCAATCGACAGAGCGTATACAAGAAAGTATTGGCAGTTTGCAAACGGTTGCAAAACAGGCTGTCAAACAGATGCAAGCATCTAATGAGGCCGCTCAGCGTGGTGTTGAAAATGCCAAAATTAACGGAGAAACCTTCGAAACCGTTAGCGGTGCAGTGGGTTCTATCGTGGATATGAATGTCCAAATATCCTCTGCTACGGAAGAGCAAACAGCTGTTGCCAATGATATCAACCAAAATATTCACACAGTTGTTTCTTCGGTCAGTGAAGTGGTTGAGGGTGCAGAACAAACCTCGATTGCTAGTCAGCAATTGTCTGAACTGGCTCAGGAATTGAAACATCAAGTCGAACAGTTCAAAGTCTAATTAATTCAGGATCGCAGATGTTTAGTAGAAAACAAGATTTATCGACGCGTTCACTTGATCAAAGTGTGATTGCCGTAGTGACCATTGACCCGAACAATCATGTTATCTACATGAACGCTGCCGCTGAAAAGCTGTGGGGGTACTCTGCGGATGAGGTGTTGGGTAAGAACGTAAGGATGTTGGTACCTAAAATTCATCAGCAAAACCATGATAGTTATGTTGATCGGCATCGACGTGAGGGTGATAACCGTATTGTGGGTTCTGCAGTCGAGCTTGAGCTTGAACGCAAAGATGGTTCGACTGTCTGGATCAATATCACCTTATCGCAAGTGAAATTAGGTTCTAAGCTTTATTACACTGCCTTTGCACGTGACTGTAGTAAAGAGAGAGCTGAACGCGGCATGGTTGAGCAGGTGTTACATCAAGCGCATGATGCCGTAGTTACCATTAATAGCCAAAACAACATTATTTTTGTTAACCCTGCCGCTGAATCTTTATGGGGGTACTCCGCGAATGAGATGTTAGGGCAAAACATCAAAATGTTAGTGGCACCCGAACATCGTTCAAATCATGATCATTATGTCAATCGTAACCGAGAAACCGGTGTTAATCGGCTGATTGGCAAGCCGATTGAGTTACCCGTGCATACTAAACAGGGAGATGTACGTTGGGGATTGGTCACTCTGGCGAAAGTGGAAGTTGCGGGAGAGATCCTATTTACAGCATTTGTGAAAGATGTCACTGATGAAGTTGCAAAGCGTGAAGAGGTGGAAATGTTGTCCTTGGTGGCAAACGAAACCACTAATGCAGTTATCATCACCAATGCTAAGGGTGAAATACTCTATGTCAATCGTGGCTTTCAATGGATGACTGGCTATGAAGCAGACGAGGTTAAAGGCCGAATACCTGGACAGTTTTTACAGGGACCTGATACTAATCCCGAGACGGTAAAACATATACGTGACAAGCTGAGTAATCATCAACCCTTCTATGAAGAGATCTTAAACTACACTAAACAGGGTAAGCCTTATTGGATTGCCATGTCTATCAATCCAGTGTTTGATAAAGATGGTAAAGTTCACCGTTTTGTTTCAGTGCAAGCCGATATCACCAGCATGAAACAAGCCGCTAAAGACTCCATGGATCGCTTAGATCTGATTAATGAGTCGCTAATGGTGGTCGAGTGGCATCCTGACGGAAGCTTGGCGCATGTCAATGATCTGTTTCTGAAGCGAGCAGGAAGCAAAGAGTCAGCTCAACGCGCATCCAATAGCATTTGGCAACAATTGAATGCACAGCAGGCGCGTAAAGAGGATCTGGATAAAGGTCAGCAAGTCAGTTTAATTGTTGAGTTTACTGATCAGCAAGGTACCTTACGTTCATTTGATGCACGAGTGTGTGAGTTAAAAGACTTTGAAGGTAAAGTGACCCGTTTTGTGGTGTTTGGTGTGGATATTACGGATCGCCAAATAGCGATGAAAGAAACCCATCAAGCGATGGATGAGTTGCTGAAAGTGGGTAGCCAGATTGGCGATATCGTTGGCAGTATTTCTGGAATAGCGGGACAAACGAATCTATTGGCGTTGAATGCGGCGATAGAGGCGGCAAGAGCTGGTGAGGCCGGTCGTGGTTTCGCTGTGGTGGCTTCAGAGGTACGAGAATTGGCAAGTCGATCTTCTGAATCTGCTGATCAAATCGGTGGTCTCGTGCAAACTACACGAACTCGTATTGATCAGCTTGCTGAATCCTTAGAGCGTATCAATGGCTAATAATATGGAGAGTCACTGTGAGTACTGAGTTTCCAAAAGAGATTACCCAGATAGGGTGCGGCTTTTGTTATGTGCCATTAGCGTTTGAGTTTAGTTTTGCCTTTCAGCCGATTGTTGATCTGCATAAAAAAGAAGTTTTTGGTTATGAAGCATTGGTTCGTGGTCCTCAGGGTGAATCAGCTTACAGTGTCCTTGAGCAAGTAAATGATAGTAATCGCTATGCATTTGACCAAGCGTGTCGTGTTAAAGCGATACGTTTAGCGTCGCAACTTCAGTTGGACAAGGTGTTAAGCATTAATTTTTTGCCCAATGCAGTATACGAGCCAGCTCATTGTATCCGTAGTACCCTTGCCGCAGCAAAAGAAACCGGTTTTCCAATTGAAAACTTGATGTTTGAAATTGTTGAATCTGAGCAGGTATATAATCGACAGCACTTAACTAAAATATTTAAAAGCTATGAAAAGCAGGGATTTATTACAGCCATAGATGACTTTGGGGCGGGTCATGCCGGGTTAAATTTATTAGCGGATTTTCTGCCAAGTGTGTTGAAAATTGATATGGATCTGGTCAGGGATATTGATAAAAACAGCACCAAACAAACCATTGTGCGTCACTTGGTGTCAATGTGTAATGAACTTAAAGTGCGCGTGTTGGCAGAAGGGTTAGAAACAGCGGAAGAGGTCAACTTTTTTCGCTCTATTGGGGTAACCTTGCAACAGGGATACTTCTTTGCACATCCAGGTTTTGAAACCTTACCTCAGATTGACTTTTCGGTGCATGAATCTTGACCTTATTTGTTAGTATGGAATGATGAAACCCATGATAGCATGGGTTTTGTTTTTTCTAGAGGTTTGTAATGAAAGCATTTTTCTTCCGTTATCCTTGGTTATTTCGTTTAGGTATGAATCTTTGGCCGCCATTGCTCTTCTCGGGCATTAAGCTGGTCTTGTTAAGCCAAGACTTCCGTTACGCCCGTGTTGACTTAAAATGGCGTCGATTAACACGCAATATCAATGGCAGTCAGTATGGCGGAAGCTTATTTTCAATGACTGACCCTTTTTATGCTTTGTTGCTGTTTGGTTGCTTGGGGTTTGAGCGCTACCACATTTGGGATAGTTCAGCGGAAATAGATTTTATCTCGCCAGGTATAGGACGTTTAACAGCCGAGTTTCACTTAGAAGATGAACAGCTTCACCAGATTCGTGAGCAAACGGCTGATGGTGATAAGTTTTTTCCTGAATTTGTGGTCTATATCAAAGACCAACAAGGCACCTTGGTTGCTAAAGTGACGCGTCGCGTATACGTGAGACTGAAACCTAAATATCGTTGAGCTTAGGTCACTTTGCGTGGATCAAAAGCATCTCGTACGGCTTCCCCAATAAAAATAAGTAGCGTCAGCATGATGGCAAGCGTAAAGAATGCGCTGAGTCCTAACCAAGGGGCGTGAAGGTTGTTCTTGCCCTGTGCCACAAGCTCTCCTAAGGATGCCGAACCCGGTGGTAAGCCAAAGCCCAAAAAGTCTAATGCGGTTAAGGTAACGATAGAGCCATTAAAAATGAATGGCATGAAGGTTAGGGTAGCAACCATTGCATTCGGTAATATATGGCGAAACATAATCGTACTGTTGTTTAATCCTAGCGCTCGTGCAGCACGTACATATTCCAGATTCCTACCACGTAAAAATTCTGCTCTGACGACATCGACCAGGTTCATCCAAGAGAAGAGCAACATAATTCCCAGTAGCCACCAAAAATTGGGCTCAACAAAACTGGCAAGAATAATGAGTAGGAAAAGCACGGGTAGCCCTGACCATATCTCGATAAATCGCTGAAAGAGCAGGTCGACTTTGCCGCCGTAAAAGCCTTGTACTGCACCTGCGGCAACACCGATAACGGAGCTTGCTAAGGTGAGCACTAGGGCGAAGAGTACCGAGATTCTAAAGCCATAAATCACTCTGGCCATAACATCGCGTGCTTGATCATCTGTACCTAACCAGTTTTCAGTGGTGGGTGGAGATGGCGCGGGCGAGGGCAAATCAAAATTAATAGTTTGATAGTTATAGTGGATCATAGGCCATATCATCCAGCCCCCAGCTTCTTCTATCAGGTTTTTGACAAAGGGATCACGAAAGTCTGCTGGCAGGTCAAATTCACCACCAAATTCGAGTTCTGAATAGCTGACGAATACAGGGGTATAGAGCTTACCTTCAAAGCTCACTAATATCGGTTTGTTGTTGGCAATTAATTCTGCCCCTAAAGAGAGAATGAAGAGTGCTAAAAAAATCCAAAGAGACCAAAAACCGCGACGATTTCGGCAAAAGGCATCGATTCGACGTTGCATGATCGGTGACATCTGCTTAACCCTCCCGACTGCTAAAGTCGATACGTGGGTCAACCAGCGTATAGGTGATATCACTCACCAGTTTTAACAATAGCCCAACGAGTGTGAAGATATA
Organism: Nitrincola sp.; assembly: GCA_007125745.1. GTDB lineage: Bacteria > Pseudomonadota > Gammaproteobacteria > Pseudomonadales > Balneatricaceae > Nitrincola. The sequence continues at coordinate 3,095 of SLCQ01000055.1, read as the reverse complement.
GAGTGTGCCGAAAATGACAGGGTAGTCTCGGCGTATAACAGCTTCGTAGCCTAACAGGCCTAGGCCATCAAGCGAAAAAATAACTTCAATTAAAAGTGAGCCGGTAAAGAAAATACCGATCAATGCCGCAGGCATCCCTGCAATAATTAGTAGCATCGCATTACGGAAGACATGGCCATAAAGAACACGGTTTTCTGCCAATCCTTTAGCCTTGGCTGTTAAGACATATTGTTTGTGAATTTCATCTAAAAAAGCGTTTTTCGTTAGCATGGTCAGGGTGGCAAAACTGGATATGACAGACGCTAGCACGGGCAGAGTTAAGTGCCAAAAATAATCACCAATTTTCTGTAATAATGTCATTTCATGGAAGTTAGGTGAAGTGAGCCCTCTTAGCGGGAACCAATCGAAGTAGGTGCCTCCAGCAAATAAAACAATCAGCAAGATAGCAAACAAAAAGTTGGGGATCGCATAGCCCACAATGATGGCGCTACTGGTCCACATGTCGAATGCTGTGCCATCTCTAACCGCTTTTCTGATCCCCAAAGGGATGGAGACAAGGTAAGCAATCAGGGTTGTCCATAAGCCTAATGAGATGGATACCGGCATCTTTTCAACAATCAACTCCAGTACGGTCTTACTGCTATAAAAACTCGTGCCAAAATCAAACTTTAGATAGTTGATCAGCATTTGAAAAAAACGTTCATGAGCTGGTTTATCAAAACCATACATGCGTTCTATTTCAGCAATCAACTCTGGATCAAGCCCCTGAGCACCGCGATAACCCGTGCCCTCAGATGATGGGGCCGCCGCAACATCAGAACCACCACTGGCGCCTAAACGCTCGCCTGATGTGTCGCCAAATCCTTGAAGGTGGGCCAGTGTCTGTTCAACAGGTCCTCCCGGTGCCAGCTGAACAATCATGAAGTTCAGCACCAGAATACCCAGCAGGGTAGGAATGATTAACAGTAAGCGTCGGACAATATATGCGCCCATTAGTCTTTAATCCACCAGGTCTCGAAGCCTATTGAGTGTTTAGGTCTCACGTCGGGAATTCCAAATCTGTTCCAGTAAGCAATACGATATGCGTTTGTGTGATAGTGCGGTATAACATAATGATTCCATTGTAGTGCTCGGTCAAGTGCTCGGGCACGAAGCACCAGTTGCTCTCGGTCGGGTGCCTGTATTAATTGCTCTACTAAATGGTCTACGCCTGGATTTTGGATGCCAATTAAGTTTCGACTACCAGCACGCTCAGCACTGGATGAGTGCCAAAATTCACGCTGTTCATTACCGGGGGAGTTGGACTGTCGATAGCTTGAGATAACCATATCAAAGTCAAAATCACGTAATCTATTGATATATTGAGAGATATCAACGACTCGAATATGTGCTTGAATGCCCATGCGTTCAAGATTACGTATAAATGGATTAATCAGGCGCTCTAGGTCACGTTGAATAATTAAGATTTCGAAGCGAAAGGGTTGTCCCTGTTCATTTTTAAGCACGCCACGATCTAATTGCCAACCTGCGTCATGGAGCATACGCAACCCTTCACGGAGTTGAGTGCGGATATGCCCATCACCCTCCGTTTGTGGCGCTTGATAGGCCTGTGTAAATACTTCAGGCGGTAGTAGGTCGCGTATGGGCTCTAGGATGGCTAATTCGGCTTCATCGGGTAGTTCCTCAGCCGCCATTTCTGAATTTGAAAAAAAGCTATGACTGCGAATATAGGCATCAAAGAAAATAGCACGGTTCGTCCATTCAAAGTCAAATGCGTGGGCCAGTGCATGTCGAACTTGTGAATCTTGGAAAAGAGGACGGCGTGTGTTCATCACAAACGCTTGCATCCCCACTGGGTTTTGGTGTTCTATCTCCTCCATGATGATCCGCCCCTCTCGCAAAGCGGATCCCGTATAGCCGGTTGCCCAGTTTTTGGCAGAATGTTCGGTTCTAAAGTCATACTGTCCGGCGCGAAACGCCTGCAAGGCGACAGTGCCATCACGATAGTAATCGAATACCCACTCATCAAAATTATATCGACCTTGACGAACAGGTAAGTTTTCTCCCCAGTAATCGGGATTTCTTCGATAAGTGACGGAACGTCCAGGGTCATAGTCATGGATAACATAAGGACCCGATCCTAGTGGGATATCAAGGCTGGATACATCAAATTCACGTTCATCCCAAAAGTGCTTAGGCAGTATAGGCACTTCACCCACAATCAGTGCTAATTCACGGTTATCAGTATCAGCAAATTCGAATCGGACTGTATGAGTGTCAATTGCGATGATATCGGTTATATCCGCATAATAGGCGCGATAGAAGGGGCTACCCTTTTCTTTGAGTAAGTGAAAGGTGTTGACGACATCGGCTGATGTGACAGCTACACCGTCACTAAATTGTGCTTCAGGTCTTAAGTCAAATTCGATCCAGCGGCGACTCTCTGGAAGTCTAATATTTTTGGCTAATAAGCCATAAACCGAAAAGGGTTCATCATCCGATTTGCTGGTCAGGCTGTCATAGATAAGACTAATGCCGTCAGCCGGTGTCCCTCTGACAATAAATGGATTAAAGCTATCAAAGCTACCTACCGCTGATTGAACCACTCGGCCGCCTTTGGGGGCATCAGGATTAACATAGTCAAAGTGGGTAAAGTTTGCTGGATATTTGAGGTCACCGTGCATGGCAATACCATGCACGGAGGTTATGTAGTCGTTGGGTATTGAGTTAGTATCTGCGAAAGAAAAACTAAAAAAAATTAAAAATAAAAGGCTTGCTGTTATCCGTATCCTATGTCGCAGACCTTGTGTCATTCAATGTTATCCTGATTCAGCGCTTGATGTTTGTAAAGCTATGTCTTGGCTATCAGCAGGGACGAGTAATGTTTGGCCAATACGCAATCGCGTTGAATTCATCTGGTTGGCTTCTTGTAAAGCACTTACCGTTGTGCCAAAGCGTCTGGCGATATTACTTAAAGTGTCACCGCTTACAATAGTATAGTGTTGAAAATTGACCCTATTTTCAACCGGAAGTTCTACTAAAGCGCTCTGAAATTGTTCGGCGTTATCAATTGGTATCAATAACCTGTGTGGACC
>SLCQ01000204.1 GCA_007125745.1 Nitrincola sp. | reverse complement strand
TATCGTCAAAATAGGGACAAATATGATCGCCAGCCACATCATTGCACATCGCGGATGTGCCGCTCTTGCACCTGAGAACACTTTAGCGGCCATGCAGTTAACAAAATCGCTTGGTGTTGAATGGGTAGAAATAGATGCAAATCTTCTGGGTGACGGCACTGTCGTCATTTTTCATGATGATACACTAGAGCGCTTGTCATCACGTTCTGACAAACTTACAGAACTAACCCATGCTGATCTTACACATATTGATGTGGGTAGCCATTTATCAGTAGCCTATAAAAACGAACGCATCTGCACGTTAGACCAGATGCTCTGTTATTTATCTGAGCTAAACTTGGGATTAAATCTGGAAATTAAACGTTACGACACCTTTACACCTGAGCAGATCGTTATGCCTTGTATAGAAGCAATTAATAAGCACTGGAAGGATAGTAACAGGCTCATTATTTCTAGCTTTGATCTTGAAATTCTCAAACTCTTTCAGCAACACAAACCGGATTGGCAGTTAGGGGTACTTTGGGAAGAACTCCCAGAAAACTGGAAGGCTATAGCATCCTCTATTAACCCTATCAGCATTCATCTTGAAGCACAGTCGATCACGCTGACACAGGCGCAAGCGATTAAAAAGAGCGGGTATGACTTGTACACCTACACTGTTAATAACGCGACAGAGGCTGACGCGCTCTGTTCTATGGGCGTTGATGGTGTGTTTACCGACGACCCGACACGACTTTAATTACGTAACTTGCAGACATAGAAAGACTATACATGCAGGCGTTTAGCTAGACTGGGAATGGGCCCTTCAACACCCATGGCATAGCGCGTAATATGGGGTTTAGCCAGAGGAAGCTTATCCGCTAGACTGAAGCCAACATTACGCAAAAACTTTAACGGCAAGATATCGTTACTAAATACATGATAAAAGGCATCCATGGTTTGCATCATCAGTAAGTTTTGGTTACGTCTTGCCTGCTCATATTGGCTGAGCGTCTCTGTACTGTAGAAACGATCACCTTGTGCCTGAGCATCCAAAAGCACCTCTGCAAGCATGGCTACATCCATAAAGCCGATATTAACTCCCTGCCCCGCCAATGGATGAATCATATGTGCTGAATCACCCGCAAGTGCTACTCCCTCACCGATGTAGCGTTGAGCGTGCTGGCGTCTCAGTGGGAAGTAACCCCGCTCTAACAGCTGATCTATACGGCCTAAGCAGGATGGAAACGTCTGATGAAGCGCATCCAGAAATTGACTATCTGACAGTGCATTTAAACGTTTGACTTGATCAGGTGTGTTATACCAGACCAAGGAGGCGTTTTGACCCGACAAGGGTAAAAACGCCAAGGGGCCAGAGGGCGTAAACTGTTGCCAGGTAATGTCTTGCTGAGGATAGCTGGTGGTTACCGATGCCACTAACGCCTGCTGGTTATAGTCCCATTTGGTAATCCCAATTCCAGCAGATTGTCTAACACGCGACTCACCACCATCTGCACCAATTAATAAACGAGCCACTAACTCACGACCATCTTCTAGGCTGACAATACTGGAACCAGCTGAATAGTCTATTTGCTTTGTTTTTGCAGGACAAATGAAATCTATATTACTATGTTGTTTAAGGGTTTCCAGTAGTGCAAGTTGTGTCACTCGATTCTCAACGATATGACCAAGATGAGTCTCACCAATGTTCTCTGCATCGAATAGCGTCGCATGAGCTTCTTTGGCTTCCCACACTTTCATTCGACGATAAGGGCAACTGCGCCTTGAGACGATCCCTTCCCAAGCGCCTATATTTTTAAGCAATGTTTCTGAGGCTACGCTAAGCGCAGAGACACGAAGATCATGGGGCTGACCTGTCTCAAAAGAGTCAGGGTATTGTCCTTCAATGATTGCAATCTGGTATCGACTGCCACCCAGGGCACATGCAAGAGCGGCACCTACCATGCCGCCTCCCACAATCACAATGTCATATTCTGTCTTCATAGCCTTTACTCTTAAATGTGAGTCATTCCACCCATATAGGGCAATAAAACCTCAGGTACTTTAATACGACCATCGGCTAGTTGATGATTTTCCATAACAGCGACTAAGGTTCGTCCAACCGCCAACCCGGAGCCATTGAGGGTATGCAGAAGTTCTGGTTTACCGGTTTGAGGGTTACGCCATCGAGCTAGCATACGACGAGCTTGAAAGTCAGTCATATTTGAGCAGGAGGATATTTCACGGTATTTATCCTGACCGGGAAGCCAAACTTCGATGTCGAAAGTTTTTGCGGCACCAAAGCCCATATCACCACCACATAACGCCACGACACGGTAGGGTAATTCCAGCAACTGAAGAATTCGTTCCGCATGCCCCGTCAGCTCATCCAGTGCCTCCATTGAACGCTGGGGTTCCACTAAGTGAACCAACTCAACTTTTTCAAATTGATGCTGACGAATCATACCTCGAGTATCACGTCCTGATGCGCCGGCTTCAGAACGAAAACAGGGGGTGTGAGCAACCATTTTAAGTGGTAACTGATTCGCCTCAAGGATCTGATCCCGAGCCAAATTGGTTAAAGGCACCTCAGCTGTTGGAATTAAATAATAGCTTCGATCACCGAAAGGAAGTTTAAACAGGTCTTCTTCAAATTTAGGCAGTTGTCCTGTTCCCATTAAAGAGTCTGCATTCACCATAAAGGGCGTATTCATTTCAGTGTAGCCATGATCACTGACATGAGTATTCAGCATAAATTGTGCTAATGCACGATGCAAGCGGGCTAAGCCACCTTTCATAACGGCAAAGCGGGAGCCTGTCAGTTTGGCTGCTGATTCAAAGTCTAAAATAGCGTCCCGTTCACCTAATGCAACATGGTCTTTAACATCAAAATCGAAGCTTGCTGGTTGCCCCCATCGACGCACTTCAACATTGTCATCCTCAGAAGCGCCTTCTGGTACAGAGGCATCAGGCAGGTTAGGAACCCCTAATAACAGATCATCTAACGACGCTTGAATGTTTTGCAAAGCAGCTTTAGCAACATCCAGCTTTTCCCCAAGCTGACCGACTTCAGCAAGTAAAGGTGCGATATCTTGGCCTGAGGCTTTTGCCTGCCCAATACTTTTAGAGCGTGTATTACGCTCATTTTGTAACTGCTCGGTTTCAACTTGCACAGATCGACGCTGTTCCTCTAAATCTAAAAAACGCTCTAAGGGAAATTGAAACCCTTTTTTACTAAGGAGCAAAGCGACCTCTTGTGGGTTAGCACGAACAACTTTTGGATCAAGCATGCAAAACTCTTCCTGTAACAGTATCAATCGAACACATTTAAAATGCATGAAATACAGGCAAAATACCTGCAACCAGAAAACAAAGTTGAATGATACCTAAATTAACCTGAATCCGGTATGGCATTCATTGAGTAAGGTCACTGCTTTTAACGATTTAGCACATTTTTCTAGCCAGGTTTTGGCCATGCCAAGCGGCAAAAATCCACAAAGGCAAACTGATGAGAACATATAGTAACGCCCAAACCGGGTAACCCAGAGAAATTAAATGAATCGTTTCAAGACTGAATAATGAGAAGGTTGTAAAGCCGCCACAGAAGCCAGCCACTAAGAAAGGTTGCCAACGTGCAACAAACCCATGGGTGTAATGAGCGCCTAAAATACTTAACCATGCAATTAGCCAAGAGCCCAGAATATTGACCACTAATGTGCCCCATGGGAAATGGGAACCGAAAAGACTGATTGAAAACACAGAAACAAGGTATCTAAGCAGGCTTCCAACCGCACTGCCCAAACCCACAGCGATATAAGGGTATAGATGCCTCACGCCATGAGCCCTCCAATCCACCAACCTATAGCAACAACAATCAGTCCTAGTTGCAATGTGGCAGATAAATAGATAACTGCACGCCAAGGCTCTCCACTTTGCCAAAGTGTTAAGGTTTGCAAACTAAAGGATGAAACCGTTGTGTAGCCACCCAACAGGCCAACGATGAACGCTAACCAATAGGATGAAAAGTCGATATGCATTGGAATGCCTATCCATGCAGCTAGCCAGCCTGCAATAAAAGCACCGGTAAGGTTAACAATCAGTGTACCCCATGGAAAGCGGATGCCGAGCAAATAACTAAATAGGTTAGTCATAGCTAAACGCCCTATCCCACCCAGCGCACCACCACAGGCTACTAGTAAGAGATTATATAACTTAAGACTTTCGATCACATCGACATCCTACTTGTAGCGTTGTTGACGGCTTTGTTGATCTCTTTCTTTCAAATGGCGTAACTTTTCAGTGATTTTTAACTCTAAACCACGCATAACAGGATGATAATACTGTCTATCAGCTATATCCTCAGGCAGATAGACTTCACCCGCAGCGTAAGCATCGGGTTCAAGATGTGCATAACGATAAGTATCGCCATACCCCTGCGCTTTCATTAACGCTGTCGGCGCGTTACGAAGATGGGTCGGAACTTCATAATCAGGATCTTGCCTTACATCGGCACGACACTGATTAAATGCCTGATACAGAGCATTACTCTTAGGAGCACAGGCGCAGTATACGGCCGCCTGTGCTATTGCACGCTCGCCTTCGGCTGGCCCTACTCGCTCAAAGGCATCCCAAGCAGCAATGGCAACCTGCATAGCTCGGGGATCGGCATTGCCGATATCTTCAGATGCTATGGCGACCAATCTTCTTGCCACATAAAGAGGATCACAGCCACCTTCTAACATTCGACAATACCAATACAACGCACCATCTGGAGATGAACCACGCACCGATTTATGAAAGGCAGAGATCATATCGTAGAAAAGATCACCACCTTTATCAAATTGACGCCCAGTAGACTGCATCACTTCATCCAGCACGGTTGCACTGACTCGCTCACACTCACCTTCTGGCTCTGCTAAATCGGTTGCCAACTCCAGAAGATTAAGGGCTCGTCTAGCATCACCGTCGGCAGCTAAGGTTAGTTTTTCAAGTACACCTTCATCAAACAGAAATTGTCGTTGGCCTAATCCTCTCTGTTTATCTGATAAGGCGTGTTGAATGAGTTGACGGATATCCTCTTGTTCAAGCGGCCTGAGAAGATAGACACGTGCACGTGAAAGCAATGCATTATTCAGTTCAAACGAGGGGTTTTCCGTCGTCGCTCCTATAAACACAACCGTGCCATCTTCAACAAAGGGTAAAAAAGCGTCTTGTTGTGATTTATTAAAACGATGTACTTCATCCACGAATAGCAATGTTTTTCGACCGGGTTGCGAGCGAATCATCTTTGCTTCTTCAATCGCCTGGCGAGTCTCTTTAACACCGGAAAGCACTGCAGAGAGGGTGATGAAGTGTGCGTTACTATGGTGTGCGATGAGTTTCGCCAAGGTCGTTTTTCCAACGCCTGGCGGCCCCCATAGAATCATTGAGTGAATTTGTCCCTGCTCTATCGCTTTACGCAACGGTTTATTACTGGCTAGCAGGTGGTGTTGTCCTGAATACTCACCTAGCTCGCGAGGACGCATCCTCGCAGCTAGAGGTTGATAGGTAACCGTATCGGAATCAGAGAACAGGTCTGCCATTAGAAACCAGCATCAAGGATGATATCGATATCGTCAGGCGGATCGAATGTAAACAGCGCCTCATCCAGTGTTGGATTTAACTGCTGGTTACTTAACTGGATCATCGAGCGTTGACCCAAGCTGTCGTCCAGAACCAGTTCAGACAGTACAGAGTCTTTAAATACTAATTTGACAGCAGAAAACATCACTTCATCAGGCTCTTTAGGCAATAACTCAAAAACGATCATATCGGTATCCTGTTGAATCAGAGCTACCTCATAACGACGATCCAGTTCATGGATACGACCATTTAAAATTAACGCTGGAGCACTTTCGGTATTTTCTTCAGCAGAACGTCTTGTTGCTTGCTCTAAATCTGGGTCGTAAATCCAGATATATTCGCCGTCCGAAATAATCTCTTGTGGGAAAGGATCAACGGTAATCCAGGCAAAACGGTCGGGCCTTTCAACTGCAAAATGGCCAGAAGAGCTTTCTCCCCTGACACCCTGCTCATTGGTAATGAATTGATCAAAGTCAGCGGTAAATCGATCATAGCCGGTCAGTAACGATGCCAGTTGATCAATCGGCTGCGCATTGACCCATGAAGTCGCTAATAACGATGCACTCAATATGACCTTGGCTAACATTTTACGCATTATATTTCCTTCTAGTCTCTTGGCGGTGGTGGTGCTAAAACCTCTCGTTGGCCGTTGCTTCCTGCCGTTGAAACCACGCCTGCGGCTTCCATAGTTTCAATCATGCGGGCAGCGCGATTGTAGCCAATCTTGAGCTTTCTCTGTACGGCTGAGATAGAAGCTTTTCTGCTTTCGGTAACGAATGCAACCGCTTCATCGTACAGCTCATCTTGCTCATCATCGAACATTCCAGCTGAACCTCCGCCGAACGAACCCGCATCTTCTCCACCACCGGACATAATTTCATCAAGGTAATTGGGTGGCCCAACTTTTTTCCATGCTTCAACCGTTCGGTGTACTTCATCGTCACTCACAAAAGCACCATGCACTCGATTGGGAATGCTGGTTCCTGCCGGTAAAAACAGCATATCACCATACCCTAACAAGTTTTCTGCTCCGGCTTGGTCTAATATGGTTCTAGAATCAATTTTTGATGACACTTGGAACGCGATTCGAGTTGGCACGTTGGCTTTAATCAAGCCCGTAATCACATCGACCGAGGGTCTTTGCGTGGCTAGAATAAGGTGAATACCTGCAGCGCGTGCCTTTTGAGCAATTCGCGCAATTAACTCCTCAACTTTTTTGCCAACCATCATCATCATGTCAGCAAACTCGTCAATAACAACAACGATATAGGGCAAGGTTGTCAAATGAGGTGGTGGTTCATCGGCGGGTAAGCCATAGTCTTCGGCTTTCCATAAAGGGTCTTTGAGTGGTTGCCCGGCACTTTCAGCTTGCAATACTTTGTCATTATAGCCAGCAATATTCCTAACACCCATTTTGGCCATTAAACGATAGCGACGCTCCATTTCACCCACACACCAACGCAAACCACCAGCCGCTTCTTTCATATCAGTGATGACAGGGGTTAACAAATGCGGAATACCTTCATAAATGGACAGTTCCAACATTTTAGGGTCAACTAGAATGAGACGTACCTCTTCGGGTGTCGCTTTAAAAAGAAGGCTAAGCAACATCGCATTAACACCCACGGATTTACCAGAGCCGGTTGTACCAGCCACCAACAGATGCGGCATTTTAGCTAGGTTCGCCACAACGGGATTACCCGCAATATCATTTCCCAACGCGAGGGTTAACTTAGAGCGCGCATCCTTAAATGAGCTTGATGTGAGGACTTCGCTCAAGTGAACTACCTGACGAGACTCGTTCGGAATCTCAATACCGACATAGGGTTTTCCGGGAATCACCTCGACTACACGCACACTGGAAACCGTCATGGATCGAGCTAAGTCTTTCGACAAATTACTGATTTTGCTTGCTTTAACACCGGGTGCAGGTTGAATTTCGAAGCGCGTAATCACTGGCCCTGGGTTTACCTCAACCACTTCTGCGACCACACCAAAATCTTTGAGCTTTTCTTCTAGCAATCGAGACATCTGCTCCAACTGCTCTTCACTGTAGCCCTGTTCAGACTTCACTTCTGGAGGGTCGAGAAGATCGAACGAAGGTAACTCTATAGGCTTTTTAGCGATCGCAATATCTGATGTTTTTTCATCAGTTAACACATCCAGATTCTCTAATGGCTTGTGCGCTTCAGATAAAGGAACAATTTTTAGCTGGCGACGCTGTTCAACCGTTTCACTCGGTCCCGTTGACACATTGGGTGTATAGGTTTCCTGAGGACTGGATAGTGTGTCAGCAACATCTGTATCTATCGAAGTTGTATTCAGAGTGGGTTCCTGCCTGACTCGGGCAACCATAGCATCAAGGCGTGGATCTTTGGGCGAAGAAGCAGTTGATAAAAAGTCTTTAGCTTTAGCATCATTATCTTCCTGCTTAGATCGATTAAACACCTTAAAGCTTGGGATGCTCAGCTTGGGCAACGAAATTGATTTTATGGCACCTAGACGTTGCGGCAGCGTTAAAAATAAACGCCCCACTCCTTCTATGATGGCTATCCAAGATAATTCCATAAATAAAGTTAAACCGAAAAGTAGCATCACCCAAGCCAATAAGGTGGAACCGTAAACACTGAAGACTGCAATGGATAGATCTGACAAGGCATGTCCAATGAGCCCACCTGCCGTAAACGGAAAATTAAGTGTTTGATTGGAAACATGAATTGATAAAATCATGCTTAGACCAATCAAGAGTAGAATGGCACCTGAAAATCTCAACATAAAGAAGGGAATCGCATCAAGAACGCCGACTCGACGCCTGATTAAAAAGCGTACTGCAGGCCAAATAATCATGATGGGGATAAGCCAAGCTGCCAAGCCTGTAAAAGAGACTAAAAGATCCGCTAACCAGGCACCTGCAACACCTGCCATATTGCTCACATTGGGTTGATATCCAGCATGAGACCAACCCGGATCAGATGCATCATAACTCCAAACGGCTAAACATAAGAAAAGAGCTATGCCGATCATCACTATCAAACCAGCTTCTTTAAAAACACGTGCTAAATGCTGTCCTAACGGCAAGGGGGGTGACATGGGTTGCTCACTCACTATACAAAATCCTTAATGAAGCTATATAAAGCGCTTTCAATAATGCTGAATAACGATGATCGGAACCATTTCTTCTCATCAGCGTCCTATTGTGCCATAAACAAGCCTCAATACATCAGTGTTGATAGGTTACTATTATTCGTCTATTTGTTTATGATTATCCTTCTTATTTGATCGCATTGAAAAAACAGGACATATTTACCATGAGCACAACTCAACACCATCGATTGATCATCTTAGGCTCAGGCCCTGCTGGTTATACAGCTGCCGTCTATGCGGCACGTGCCAACCTTAACCCAGTGGTGATTACGGGTATGCAAGCGGGTGGTCAATTGACCACGACAACTGATGTTGATAACTGGCCTGGTGATGCCGAAGGTGTTCAAGGACCTGAGCTAATGCAACGGATGCAAGCACATGCTGAACGCTTTAATACTGAAGTTATTTTTGATCATATTCATACTGCAAAATTGCAAGAAAAACCCTTTACTCTAGAAGGAGATATGGGGATCTATACCTGTGATGCACTGATCATCGCCACTGGCGCTTCTGCACAGTATTTGGGCTTAGAATCTGAGGAAGCGTTTAAAGGTAAAGGGGTAAGTGCCTGTGCAACTTGCGATGGTTTCTTTTATCGCAACCAAAGAGTCGCGGTGATCGGTGGAGGCAATACAGCAGTAGAAGAAGCCCTCTACTTATCCAATATTGCGTCTGAAGTGATTCTTGTTCACCGTCGTGACAGTTTGCGCAGTGAAAAAATTCTTCAAGATAAACTTTTTGAGCGGGCTGAGAATGGTAATGTAAAAATTCTCTGGAATCATGAGCTTGATGAAGTCTTAGG
>SLCQ01000189.1 GCA_007125745.1 Nitrincola sp. | reverse complement strand
ACTATCTATCCTGATGGTATTGATCAGCCTGCGTTGCTTCATGAGGATCGTCCAGAATGGATGCATACTTGGGAACAGACGGGCTTGATTAGCTGGGATGATAAGAACAACGATGGTCGTATCCAGTTGTATAACGATGCCAATGTTGACTTTGCACCTACGGCTGAAGCGCGTGGCTGGTCTGGTAGCGAGCTGACTGTAAATAACGATATCATCGTACTAGCAAACCCGGAAATTGCTAACCTTCCAGGTTGGGTTATCGGTCTGATTGCAGCAGGTGGTATCGCAGCCGCACTATCCACGGCAGCGGGCTTGCTATTAGCAATATCTTCAGCGATCAGTCATGACTTAATTAAGAAAATGATTAAGCCAGATATCAGTGAAAAAGGAGAGATGCTAGCAGCGCGTATCTCGATGGCAGGTGCGATACTGTTGGCTACCTACCTTGGCTTGAATCCACCCGGCTTTGCGGCACAGGTGGTTGCATTAGCCTTTGGTATTGCAGGTGCGTCACTCTTCCCAGCGCTGATGATGGGTATCTTCTCTAAGCGTGTAAACGACAAGGGTGCGATTGCTGGTATGTTGGCGGGTCTAATCTCGACCTTGCTATATATCTTCACTTATCTGGGCTGGTTCTTCATCAGTGGTACAAACATGTTAGAGAACACTCCTGAAAATTGGTTGTTTGGCATTTCACCACTATCCTTCGGTGCTGTGGGTGCGGTAATCAACTTCGCGGTTGCTTATGCGGTATCTCTCTCTACTGAAGAGCCTCCACAAGAGATTCAGGATCTGGTTGAAAGCGTGCGTACACCAAAAGGTGCTGGCGCTGCGTTGGATCACTGATCATAATAGGCCTTAAGAGAGCAACTTAGGTTGCGAGTAAGGTCTAGCACAAGGGCCTCCTGCTGGAGGCCCTCTTTATTTCAGGAAGTGACAGAATGATTTGGACGATAATTGCTATCGTATTCTCAGGTTTGGGTGCCGCGGGCGTTGCTTTAATTTTGCGCAAGCTTTCACGCAATAAATTACCTAAGTGGATTATCCCGGTGTTTGCTGGGTTAGGTATGCTGGGTTATCAGATCTCATATGAGTATTCTTGGTTCGAGCATCAACAAGCTCGGCAACCTGATGCCGCGGTAGTGGTATCAACCGAGGAAGGAACCGTCTTTTGGCGTCCTTGGACTTACTTCTTCCCAATGATTATTGCCTATACCGTCATTGATACTGAAAATATGGTGCAGACAGACGCTGAAGAATATCAGTTTGCTGAGTTCATTCTTTATCGATTTGAAAAGCAACATGTTGATTTGGTATCACATCAAGCTTATCTATTAAACTGCACAACAGCAGAGATGGTTCCTATTGATCAGCAACGTCAACCTAATCTCTCAAGGTTAGAGAAAGTCGATGTCGAAGACCTTATATATGTGACAGCCTGTGGCTAATGTGACATTGGCTAATCGCTGGTAAAGTTTAGGTACGTGACAGTGTAAGAAAGCAAAATTGAGTCTAGATCCCTTAAGGTGATCCTATGCGAACGGATATATACATCGCGTTTATCATCACAGTGACAGTCATCTTTTACTTGCTGGTGTTGATGTCAGGGCGAACGGGGTCTACTCGAGATTTCTATATCTCAAAACAAGGGGTTCAGCCCATCGCAAGAGGTCTTGGCTTGGCTGCAGATTGGTTTTGTGCGGCGACTCTGCTAGGCTTTTTTGGTCTTATTTCTCTCGATTACCCAACCGCACAGTGGCTGTTGGTTGGATGGCTAATCGGCCTGATAATGCTGGGACTCTTGATTGTTCCGGCTATTTTTGATTCAGGTAGGGGTTGTTTGGTTGGCTGGGTAACTTTCCTTTTTCCGTCAAAAGCACTTAGCTACCTGATGATCATGACGCTGATTATGATCAGTTTGGTGTTACTGATGCTTCAGCTTAAAGGGCTAGGGTTGATCTTTTCAAGGCACCTACAGGTTTCTTGGGTGGCAGGCATTATCATTGCCAGTCTGCTACTTTTTTTCTATACCGCGCTCAGTGCAATCAAAGCGATCACCCGTGTGCAGATGTTGAAATACTGTCTGCTATTTTGTGCCTTATCAGTGTCATGGGTGTATCTTACATCTACCGAGCAAGAGTCATCACAGTGGAGTTTTATTCATGCCCTCCTTTTTCAGCCAGAGCTGACAAGTCCATCTGAATTGTCAGGGCTACCCCGCTCTCTTCAAACAAGCAGTTACTTAAGCGGCGTCGAGTTGCTGTTGACGGTATGTGTGTTGGCGCTAGGGGTTGCTGTTCTACCCTATATGATTAAGCGTTTTCAGGGTGTTTCCTTATCTTCAGATATTAAGTCAACTGCTATTTGGATGCTGTTATTTATAGGAGTTATTTATACGATGATTCCATGGATGGCAACTAAAACAGACACACGGCTTTATCAGGTCATCAATGGCCCTTTAGAACAAGGGGGCGCCTATAGTCGAATGCCGAATTGGTTTTTCTTGTGGGAATATACAGGAGAGCTCTCTTGGACAGATTATAATGAAGATGGCCGTGTTCAATGGCGAAAAGAGAGTCCAGTTCTTGAGCGCGACTTTGTCATGCCTGATGATCGAATGCCGGATAATTTTATCGCTTTAGATAATCGGACAACGCCGTTTGATAGAGTCAGTGGAACTCAGCACCCCAATGAACTAAAGCTGTCTGAAGAAATTAAATTGCTTTTGATGCCTGAGCTTTTTGATATGCCGAATTGGATTATAGCTGTAGTAATAGTGGGTGTTACCGCTGCGATGCTAGCAACAGCATCTATCGTACTCGTTTCAACGGTGAATACGTTGGTGTTGCAGTCGGCTCATTTAGTTAGAGTCAGCCAGCATGAAGGGGTCTTTAGTCAGTTGGTTGCGGTGGTGTTGCTCGTTATTGCCACCCTTATGGCGACAACGTTATCGGGAGGATTTATCGAGTGGTTTAACAGAGCGCTTTCAATCTCGGCTGTTGCACTCTTTCCGCTCTACGTGTTTGCAAGGCTGGTTAAAAAGCCACCCAGTGGAGCCATCTTTGTTGGCATGCTGGTGGGATTAGTTTTACATTTAGGGTATATACTGAGTTTTGACCTAGCGATAATCGATCAATATGGTTTAGGCAAATATGCTTTGTTTTTGCCGATACCTATGACTTTTGTGTGGCTTTTAGTCAATATAACAACGGTAGTGCTGTTGGCTTGGATAATGAACGCCAAGCGGTTGTGTCATAAATCATAGAGCCGACCATACATTACATAATAACAATAGGAGTTTACATGTCTGAATCGTTTAATATGGATAATCTACCGTTTAGTTTGCTATCAGCTAAGGAGCAAACGCTTTTAAATAATAACTTGGATATTGCATACTTCCAGAAAGGTGAAACCATTATTGCTGCCGGTGATGTGCCTGAGGGTGTATTTATTGTCCTCAAGGGCAAAGTAGGCGAAAGTGATATCAGTGATACTTCCGAAGAAGACTCCAGCGAAAGTAATGTCTTTGTACATTACCAAGATGAGGACTACTTTGGTGGTTGGTCAGTATTAAATGGTAAGGCGATACATAACTTTATTGCGGTTGAAGAGACTATTTGTCACGTTTTACCCACGCGTACGTTGATGGATTTGATTCACAGTAATCCATTGTTTGCTGACTACTTCCAACAGAACTTAACAGCAAAACGAGAAATTGTTGCACAGCATGGACAAAACCAGGATATGGCAGAGTTTATGCTGGCTCGAATACAAGATGGAACCATTAGGGAGCCTTTAATCGTTCTTGAAGGGACGACGATACATGAAGCAACACGCATGATGCGTGAAATGAAAGCAGATTGCGTGCTGGCTAAAAAAGGTAATCGCTATGGTATGGTCACGGGTACCGATTTGCTGGATGCTGTCATTATAAAAGGCATGTCATTAGAGTCGGATGTTTCAGATATTGCTAGCTATCGATTGATTACCACCACGCCACAAGATTACCTGTTTAATGCCTTGATTATGATGACGCAACAGCAGATAGAGCGTGTTGTTGTGATGGATGGACTTGAGTTAGTTGGGATCGTTGAGTTAACAGATGTTCTCAGTCACTTTTCAAGTCACTCGCATGTGATAGGTTTGCGTGTAGAGCGTGCGCAGACAATAGAAGATTTACGAGAGGCGGCCAAAGGTTTAACAGATCTCATCAAAGCGTTGATTTCGACAGGTGTAAAGATACGCTTTACCATGGAACTTCTGGCGGCCATGAATGGACGCATTATCGCTAAGTTATTTGAACTGGTGATTCCACATGACTTGAAACCACATGTCTGCCTGATCGTTATGGGCTCAGAAGGTCGTGGTGAGCAGATCATGAAAACGGATCAGGACAATGGTCTGATTTGTCGTGCAGGCTTAGAGTGGCCAGAAATGGCGGCGACCATGAACACCTTCAGTGAGACTTTGATCTCATTTGGTTTTCCACCCTGTCCGGGTAATATAATGGTGTCTAATCCTGAATGGGTTAATTCAACAGGAGACTGGGCTAATAAGCTAACAGCTTGGAGTCAAAAATCTGACGGTGAATCCGTTATGAAGTTGGCTATTGCTGTGGATGGTAAGCCAGTTGCTGGGAATGCGGCTCTATTTAAGGTGGCTAGAAATGCATTTTTGAGAAGCTTACGTAGTAACGAAATTTTCTTTTCGCATTTTGCTAAGGCCTCGCTTAACTTTGATACCCCGTTAACGTTTTTTGGCAATCTTAAAGACAAAGGAATGCTGGATATTAAAAAAGGCGGTATCTTCCCTATAGTGCATGGTATTAGAACTATGGCTTTAGAACATCGCATTCTTGAAACCAATACGTTTAAGCGTATTGAAGCCTTAGTAGAGATGGATCAAATGCGTGCCAAGCATGGTGAGAATATCGCTGAGGCATTATCACTGTTTATACAGATTAGACTTAAACATCAAATACAACGTGTAGAAGAAAGTGAAGATGGTATTGATCCAACACCGAATGCAATCGATCTGCAGCGGTTAAATAAGTTAGAACGCGATTTGCTTCGGGATGCATTAAGAATAGTAAAAGACTTTAAAAAGCATTTAGCGTCACGCTACCACATAGGCTCATGACAGCATGATTATTCCTAGAACAATACGGCGATTTAAAGAACGTCGAGAGTTTAAAGATAGCCCCTATGCACACCTTTTTGAGCCCTATAAAGGGGATGAGGTGGTTTCATTGGATTGTGAGACAACCAGTCTGGACGTTAAAAAAGGTGAGATTCTCTCGATAGGTGCAGTAAAAATTCGCGGTCGCAGAGTGATTACCAGCGAGCGTTTAGATATAAAGTTAAAACCGCCAGCTTCGCTAACGGGTGACTCCATAAAGGTGCATAAGATTCGTGCCAGCGACTTAGCTGATGGTATCGAAATTGATGAAGCGCTAGAGCAAGTTATTGAATTTGTAGGTAATCGTCCAATATTGGGATATTATGTAAACTACGATATTAAGATGTTAGATAAATATTTTAGGCCTAGATATGGCTTTAGTTTGCCTAACAAGGCAATTGAGTTATCCCATGTTTATCATGACATCATTAAGTGGAAAACAGTCGGAGGAGATGTTGACCTGCGCTTTGATACCATCTCGAAAAAATTAGATATACCGATTATTCAAAGGCATACGGCCTTAGGTGACGCTATCACCGTTGGATTGATGTATGTGCGTCTAAAATTTGGCGCTCCTTTAGCTGATTAGCCTTAATTATCCAATATAATCCACAAAAAGCAGGCCTTGGCCTGCTTTTTGCATTGTATAAAAAGGTGAAATTTATTCGATAAAAGTGACAAAAAATGGTCATTTTGTTGGCGGATAATTTCTTGTCGTTATAGAATGGCGTTGTAATGTCAAAAAAATGCCACTGTCAGGTGAGGGCCTAAATGATCGAACGAGCTGACATCAACAGTGTACTGGCGCAGATGCGTTCTTTGAGGTCTGAGATGCAACAGACTTCTACAGCCAGAATGGAGTTGCCAAGTTTGCGTCCGGAGGAGATGTCACCCTCTCGCGTAAATGAATCTGAAAAAGGATCTTTTACTTCACTGCTTAAATCAGCAGTAGATAATGTGAATGGACATCAGCAAAGTGCAAATAGAATGCGTGAAGCCTATGAGCGAGGTGATCCCAGTGTGGATCTTCCTCAAGTGATGATTCAGGCACAGAAAGCCTCTATCTCGTTTGAGGCAATGACGCAGGTGAGAAATCGCCTGGTACAGGCATATGAAGATATTTCGAAAATGCCTATCTAATTTGAGCGAATTTAAATGGAAAATACGGCAACACCCTTGAATACAAGAGGCAATTTGATGGCTGGCTTTAATAGCCTTGGCATTTTGCGTCAATTGGGTTTAATGGTGGGCTTGGCGGCCAGTGTGGCTATAGGCTTTGCTGTTGTTCTGTGGTCTCAACAGCCTGACTATCGTGTTCTGTATGCAAATCTTTCATTTTCGGATGCCAATGAGGTCATTGAACAACTTAGAATGAACAATATACCGTATCGTTTCGATGCGGATGGTCGTGCTATTTTGGTTCCTGAGTCTCATGTTCACTCTGCTCGTTTGCGTTTGGCTGCTGATGGCTTCTCTGCTGATCGTACGGTGGGTTTTGAGTTATTGGATCAAGACCATGGCATGGGCACCAGTCAGTTTATGGAAACAACCCGCTATCGTAGGGGGTTGGAAGGAGAGTTGGCTCGAACCATCTCAAATATGACAGCTGTGCGGGCCGCTCGGGTGCATTTAGCCATACCCAAGGATACGGTTTTTATTCGAGATCAACGTAAACCCCGCGCCTCTGTATTTTTAGAACTATTTTCAGGTCGACAGCTTGATCGAGATCAGGTTGCCGCCATAGCCAACCTAGTGGCATCCAGTATTCCTGAATTAGATGTAAAAGATGTCACTATTGTGGATCAGCGTGGACGCCTCCTCAATATTCGAGATGCGGATTCTGATGTGGTCTTAGCTGCGCGACAGTTAGAATATGTGCGTCAAGTTGAAGATACGCTTGTCAATCGTGTGAACAGTATACTTCAACCTGTTGTCGGATTAGGTAACTTTAGAGCAGAAGTCTCAGCTGATATTGACTTTACGGAGGTTGAACAGGCGAGTGAAATGTTCAACCCTGATTTACCTGCATTACGAAGCGAACAAACCCTAGAAGAAAGAAGGGGTGCTGGCGATGCTGCTGAAGGTGTGCCAGGTGCGCTTTCCAATCAGCCACCCGGCCCGGTTAATGTCCCCGAAGTGGCAGGAGGAAATGGTGCTACAGGCGCGGGTGGTACCGGATCAGAAAGCAGTCGTAACCAGGCAACGCGTAATTTTGAACTGGATAGAAGTATCAGCTATACCCGTCAGCAAATGGGTGGAATACGCCGCTTATCCGTTGCTGTGGTGGTGGATGATCTGCAGGTTGTTGATCCTGAAACGGGCGAGAGAACGCGAACACGATGGTCTGATGAGGATGTAGAGCGCCTACGTATGTTGGTTGAAAATGCGGTTGGCTTTTCTGCCTTAAGAGGGGATAGCGTTAACGTAATTAACTCCAGTTTTGTTCCAGCAGAAGAGTTTGAATTTGATGATCCTAGCTTTTGGGAGCAGGATTGGTTTTGGAACTTACTCAGGCAGTTGGGCGCCGGTATTTTTATTTTGGTGCTGGCGCTCGGAATATTACGGCCCGTTTTGAAGCACCTGTCATCAACTGGTGGACAATCGTCGAGCAGTGACCTTGGCCCCGCAGGAGAAATTTCAGCAGAGTTGGAGTCCTTGGATGGTTCTGGAATCGCCGAAGATAAAGTGACCTTTGGCGGTGTTCAATCTGCCTCTATGGCAACGCCAAATGAAAGCTTTGATTATCAGTTAAATGAAATAAGAAGTATGGTTGCAGAAGATCCGGCTCGGGTTGCTCAAGCCATTAAGCAATGGGTAGTAGAGCATGAGTAATGGACTAACCGATATTGAAAAAGCAGCGGTTCTCTTAATCAGTTTAGGAGAGGGTGATGCGGCTGAAATTCTAAAGCACCTTGGCCCTAAAGAGGTGCAGCGAATTGGTGAGGCAATGTCTCGTTTAGATAATGTCCCGCAGTCAAAAGTCGAGTCTGTTGTGTCTGACTTTTTAGATGTGGTCAGTGATCAAACGGGTATTGGTATCAATAACGATCGTTATATTCGTGCGATGCTTAATCAAGCATTAGGTGAAGATAAAGCCAAGACGCTCATCGATCGTATTTTGTTTAGTACCAATACATCAGGTTTGGATACGCTTCGCTGGATGGATGCGCGTCAGGTTGCTGAAATTATCCGCTTTGAACACCCGCAAATACAAGCTGTCATTGTATCCTACCTTGAGCCGGACCAGGCTGCGAATGTGCTCAGCTATTATGATGATAAAGTACGCCTTGATATTGTTATGCGAGTGGCTGCACTGGACCAAATACAACCTCAGGCCCTGCAGGAACTTAATGATATGCTTGAAAGTCAGTTTACGGGGCCGCGCTCAACTCAACTGACAAAACTGGGTGGTGTGAAATCTGCAGCTGATATTATGAACTTTATCGATACGCAGATAGAAGCTGAATTGATGGATGCCATTAAAGAAACAGATGAGTCTTTGGCAACACAAATCTCAGATCTTATGTTTGTGTTCGATAACTTGCTAGATGTCGAAGATCGAGGTATTCAGGTGATACTTCGTGAAATTCAGACGGATCAGCTGGTGGTTGCATTGAAAGGTGCTGATACTCAACTGCAAGAAAAAATATTCAAAAATATGTCTAAGCGGGCCGCCGAGTTATTGCGCGATGACTTAGAAGCTAAAGGACCGGTTCGCGTCAGCGAAGTGGAATCGGCACAAAAAGAGATTCTGACGGTTGCGCGCCGACTCGCTGATGAGGGTGAGATTACTCTGGGCGGCTCGGATGAAATGGTTTAACTAGATGAAGCAGGACAACTATCGCCCCGTTAGAATACCCGCAGCTGAAGCGCAACGCTTGATGCCATGGGAGCTTCCTATGATAGATGTTGCTGAAGTTGCGGAGCCCTTTAATACACGATCCACTGAAGCAGACGTCCTGGTGACAGAAGAAGAGATAGAAGCTGAAAAGCTCACGTTGGACGCTATTGAAGAGATACGTGAAAACGCCGTAAAAGAAGGCTTTCAGCAAGGGCATGATGAAGGCTTTGAGCAAGGCTTTGCAGAGGGTAAACAGCAAGGCTATGAGCAAGCAATTAAAGCAGGTCAAGAAGAAATCCAGCGCCAGTTGCGCTTGCTTGATCGTATCACACAATCCTTGAGTAACCCGGTAGAAGAGCAACAGCAACAATTAGAAAGGCTCATTATCGACTTGATCAAGCAGTTTGCTGAAGCGGTGGTATTAACTGAATTAAACGTTGGACTTGAGCCTTTGAAAGCGGCGGTTTTATCAGCCTAAGACGAGTTACCTTCTGTAGTGGGGAGTTACGAAATTCATATCCACCCTGAAGAGCTGTCGCTAATT
>SLCQ01000028.1 GCA_007125745.1 Nitrincola sp. | reverse complement strand
TTTAATTCAAATGCACCTGATCGAGTATAAGTTGTCCCCCCCTGCCCATCACTTAACTGAAAAAAACCAGACCCATTAATGGCCAAATCTAGGTTATTATTGGTAAATTCAATGGTACCCGCACTAAAGTCTTGTGATATACCCGAAACGGTTACACCGGAACCGGGTGTGTTACTGGAACCTGCGCCCACTACCGAAGTGGCATAAATATCTGCGAACTCAGTTCGAGATGATTTGAAGCCTGTTGTGCTAACGTTGGCAATATTGTTACCGGTCACATCCAACATAGTGGAAGCGGCTTTTAGACCTGTAATTGCTGTATTGAATGACATGATTTTACCCTCACTTAGCCTAACTGCTTCACATCTTTAAAGTCGATGCTACCAATCGCTGTATTCACTTTCATACCGATACCGTTCTGCCCCAGTGATACGCTGTTCACGGTAAAGGGCAACCAAGTATCGACTTGCTTATATTTTTCACCATCGAAGGCTTCTGCAATCATCTGATAATTGCCCGGAGGCACTTCGTCGGAGGCATTCCAAACAAAACTTCTCTCACCTGCTTGTGTTTGTCCCATGTTGACACGATCCACCAGCGCCCCACCTTGATCATAAATAGACACTCGCAGGTCTGTCGTACTACTTTCAAGATTGACCGTACCCGGTAAAGCGCCACCCTGTTGTGTCATCTGAGCAATATCGGTATTGATAAACACACGCTGACCCACCATGGAAGAAGCTTGTAGTGCATTTTGACTACTCAGTAAGCTATTACTCATAGTCTTAAATGTTTGCGACATTTCTGTCATGGTTTCAACCATAGTCATGCTGGAGATCTGTTGCATAAAATCACTGGTATCAGCCGGACTGGTCGGATCTTGATTTTGCAGCTGCGCGATCAACAATCTCATAAACATCTGGTCATCAGATTTATCAACTTGTCGGTTGCTTGACTGTTGGTTTTGCTGATTAATCTGATCAAAGATGTTGTTGTTTGGGTTGTTGTTAATCGTACTCATGACGATTTCCTCTTAAAAAGCTTACTGTTGACCTAGTCTTAAGGTCTGCTGAAGCATCTGTTTTGCTGTATTCATGACATCGGCATTAATTTGAAAAGAGCGCGATGCTGAAATCATATCGGCCATCTCTTCCACAATATTGACGTTCGGATAGAAGACATAGCCTCGTTCATCTGCCAAAGGGTGGTCTGGCTCATAAGTCATTCTTGGATCTGCCTGGCTTTCCATAATTTCTAATACACGGACACCTTGACCCGGCACTAAT
This sequence comes from Nitrincola sp., assembly GCA_007125745.1. Taxonomy (GTDB): domain Bacteria; phylum Pseudomonadota; class Gammaproteobacteria; order Pseudomonadales; family Balneatricaceae; genus Nitrincola. The sequence goes on along the minus strand of SLCQ01000028.1, from coordinate 8,307 downwards.
CCTTGATGACTCATCGGCATCTGCTCAGGCTCTGGCGCTTTAAGAGCAAACACAGGATGACGTGCTCGATAGGTTTCACCCTCACTAGAACTGACACTTTGCGCATTTGCCATGTTGCTGGCCGTAGTATTCAAACGAATGGTTTGAGCACTCATCGCAGAACCCGAAATACTAAATACATTCGACAGTGACATGCTTATTCACCCCTAATCGCTTTGCTCAACCCTGAAAACTTACTGTTCAGAAATTCAAAACTGGCCTGATAACGCAAAGCGTTATCGGTATAGCGTGCCATTTCTTCTTGCACTTCGACAGTATTACCATCCACAGCGGGTTGATGCGGTATCCGGTACATTAAGTCGGCGGCAAAGTTAGGATCAGCAATGTGTCGATTATGACCCGTTTGGGTTGTTTTTAACGCCAAGGGCTGTTGTCCTTCGCCTTTTACCCCAGCAAGCACAGATGCAAAATCCATATCACGTGCTTTAAAGTTAGGCGTATCAGCATTAGCAATGTTATTCGCGAGCACTTCTGCTCTTCTAGCACGAAGCGTTAATGCATCGGGATGCAAACCTAACGCTGAATCGAAACCTATTGCCATAATTTTCTATCCACACTCAATGACTCGTTACTAGATATAAAGCAACTAACATGCCAAAAATAGAAATGCCCGCTAGAGCGGGCATTAAGGGTAAGAGGCAAGGTTTAATGGGCCTAAAGCGGCAAGGCTGTGCCACCCTGTCACTGACAAAGCGGCAAGCTAGATCGCTTGATAGATAATCCCTGGACGGCAATGAATCATTTTATAATGGTCTGGTAAACCAGATAGCGTCTCTGACGCACCGAGAATTAAGTACCCACCAGGTTTAAGTTGCTTATGAATTTTGCGAAGAATGTCAGTTTTAACTTCTGAAGAAAAGTAGATCAGCACGTTACGGCAGAAGACGATATCAAACTGTCCTAAACTTGAATAAGGCCCTAACAGATTTAAGCTTTGAAACTTAACGCGATTGCGCACTTCTGGTTTAATCTGCCAAGACCCTTCTGAGGTTTTACTAAAAAAACGTGTCAATCGATCTTGCGACAAGCCTCGCCCTAACGCAAGCATCTCATACTCGCCTTTGCGCGCTTGATCCAACACCGTAGAAGAGATATCGGTAGCCACTATCTCTTGACCAGATGAAAACGCACTGGGTTTAGATTGACGAAACTCTTCAATCACCATACTGATCGAATAAGGCTCTTGGCCCGTTGAACAAGCGGCTGACCATATACGAAGCTTCTGAAAGCTGTTTCCTTCACTTAATTGCGGCAGAAGCTGGTTTTTGAGGATCTCATACGGATGAATGTCTCTAAACCAGAGGGTTTCATTGGTGGTCATGGCATCGATCACTTGCTCTTTGATCGATGAGTTGCCCGCTTGATTTAAACGACGAATCAACTCAGAGAGATTGCTATAGCCCTCTTTCTGCATAATACGGCTTAAACGGCTTTGTACCAGATACTGCTTATGTTCAGCTAACAAAATCCCACAGCTTCTTTCCAGAAATTGACTAAAGCCTTTGAACTCCTCAGAGCTGATTGTGAATCCACTTTTCACTCAAAACCACCTATTTGGCATCAGTGTTGATTAACCGAGTTGATTCTTTTGACGACAACGGAAGCCAAGTCATCTGGATTAAACTTAGCCAAAAAGCCATCAGCTCCAACTTTCTTAACCATCGAGACATTAAAACCACCGCTAAGAGAGGTATGCAAGATGACATGCAACTTATCCATGCGTGTATCACCTCGAATCATTGATGTCAGGGTATAACCATCCATTTCCGGCATTTCAATATCGGATATCAGCATCAAAAAGTGCGTGGCGATATCCACATCACGCTCAGCCAAATCCTTTAGGATATTCCACGCTTCACGACCATTATTCGCCGCGGTGACTCTCAACCCCATACCTTCTAGACTGCGGATCATTTGCGTGCGAGCCACTTGTGAGTCATCACAAATTAACACACGATACTGCTCTGCCGCCGTTTTAACCTCTTTGGTGGCAATATCTGCACTCACATCTGTTGATGAAGGGTAGATATCGGCCAGTATCTGCTCAACATCAATAATTTCGATTAACTTGCCTTCAAATTCAAACACCGCTGTCAGATAGTTATCAGATCCAATTTCTGCCGGTGGAGCCATAATCTGATCCCAATTGGTATTCAGAATACGATCCACCTTACGAACCAAGAAAGCCAGAGTGCGCTTGTTGTATTCAGCCACGATCAAGAAACAGCTTCGTTCTTCATCCTCAGGAATCGGTGGCCGACCAATGGCTTCAGAAAGATCCAAAACGGGGATGGTTTCACCACGAATATGCGCCATACCTTTGATGACACTTGTTTTTCGCGGCACCTCCGTTAACTCAGGGCACTGTAATACTTCCCTGACCTTGAAGACGTTAATCCCGTAACGCTGATCTGTTTCCAGACTGAACAGCAATAGCTCTAGACGATTCTGTCCCACCATCTGTGTTCGAAGGTTTACACTATCCAAGATACCTGACATGATTCAATAAACCTCAAGCCGACTTTACCAGAGTTTGTTTTCCCGTCGAGACAGGATACGCGTGAATAAAGTTAATTTAACACTAGTTACATTGTTTTTGGCTAATTTTTTTCTTGCCTCATCAGCTAGTGCGCAAATGTCACCGGAACAGATTGAAAGCGCTGTTCATGATGCCATTATTAATGAGTTTAACACACGATTGCCAGAAAGCCGGGTCGAAGCAAGAATAAATCCTGTAAATCCTTCACTTGAACTCGCTACCTGCTTAACACCCTTGGAAATCACCCTGCCATTTAACAGTGGTCAGCGAGTGACCGCACGCGTGAATTGCCACTCACCGGTCTGGAGTTTATTCGTCACTGCCCAAGTCAGCCAGCTACTCGATGTTGTGACATCCAATCGTCCTTTATCGCGCAACAATATCATCAGCGCCAGTGATGTAAGGCTATCAGAGCAGGACGTTATTCGACTCAATGGAGATTATTTCGTCGACTTAGACGATGTCATCGGCAAACAGGTAAGACGACCGGTGGGAAGTGATCAAATCATCAATGCACGCATGGTTGAAGTAGCGCTAGCCGTAAAAAGAGGAGACCAAGTGTCGCTTGAATCTCAACGTGGATCCCTACTGATCCGAACCCTTGGCATTGCTCAAGAAGATGGCAACCTGAATCAACAGATTCGTGTACTCAATCAGCAAAGTGGAAACGAAGTAAGGGGTGTTGTTATTGAGCCAGGTCGCGTTCGGGTGCCCTAGCTAGTTTCACTGTGGTATGATGTATTTAATGTGCAAGTGCAAAAAACTGTAAAAAAAGCTAAAGAAGTTCAACAGTTGACCGATAACTCTTGCATAACCAGACAAAGAGGTGATTCAGGATGGCTATTGAACTGAACGGCCTGTCCTCAAATCAGACGACAGCGGCACGAAACAAAACTGCCGAACAAAATAATGCCACAACCACCCAACGTGGTAATGCCAATGCGACAGCACCGCAATCAGACACCGTGCGTCTAAGCGATGCTGTACAAGCACTTCAGTCTGCTAATCGCCAGATTGACGATACCAGTGACTTTAATGCTGAACGCGTGGCAGAAATTAAAGCCGCTATGGCTGACGGTAGTTTTAGTATTGATGCTGAGCGCGTTGCTGATAAGATGCTACAATTCGAAAAGCTTTTTAGCTAAGATTTTGCTTAACGAAAGTTTGCACAACAGCACTTTAAGCAATAGGGTTACACGCCATGGCATCTGCAGAACTGGCCAATGATTTATATGAATCGTTTATAACCCTGACTCGTCAGGGTTGTTTACTTTTTGAAGATCTTCAAAAAGTATTAGAGCAAGAACAACTTGTTCTCCAGCAACGTGACTTAGAAGCACTCAAACAAAACACCCAAACTAAACACCAACTATTGGTCAATATCGAAACCAATATTCGCGAACGTAATAGCATTCTTGTTCAGTGTGGCCTTGCCCCATCTGAAACAGGCTTTGACGAGTTTACACAACAGATGCCAGAGCCGATGCGCAAAAAATTACTGAGTGACTGGCACCAATTGCAAAAGCTGTTGCAGGATGTCCGATCCGCCAGTCAACGCAATGAACAGATTTTGATACGCAGTAAACAAAATGTTGATCAACTCCTTTCATTACTGCAGGGTCATCAAAGCTCAAACGTCTTATATGATCCCGGCGGCAGTAAAGGAAATTACTCGGCACAACGACGTATCGGCAAAGCCTAATAGGTTTTACCACTGGCACTCTATGTTGTTAGCCGTTACAATTTCACTTTCTCCCTATAGTTCAACTGGATAGAACGGACCCCTCCTAAGGGTCAGATCGGGGTTCGAGTCCCTGTGGGGAGGCCATCAGGCTTCAGAAACTGTTGCTCAAACGCCTTGATAGAGACTGCTGGACTGGTTAAATAACCTTGATAATAATCACACTGTAATCCCGCTAACAAGGCTAACTGCTGTTCTGTTTCCACGCCTTCTGCCAGAATGCGCAATCCTAGGGTATGGCCCATCGCAATAATCGCCGCCGTAATTTCTCGGTCCTCTTTATTGACATCGATTTCTTGAATAAAGCTTTTATCGATCTTCAAAACGTTCAATGGAAAGTTGCGCAAATATGACAAAGAGGAATAACCGGTTCCAAAATCATCAATTGCCAAAGAAACACCGATATCTTGAAGCTGTTTCAAAATAGCTTCCGCTTCATCTTCCCGACGCATCAGCGCGCTTTCGGTGAGTTCCACTTCCAAATACTCAGCAGGATATTGATAGTCATCGAGCTTTTCCTTAATCATGGTCACAATATCACCATGACGTAACTGAAACGAAGAGAGGTTCACCGCTAATCGAAGTGGTGAGTAGCCTTTATCCAACCAAGCTTTGCCAACCTGACAAACTTGATCCATCACCCATTCGCCAATCGGATGAATTAACCCACTTTGTTCCGCCACTGGAATAAATTCATCGGGTGATATGAACTGATCACCATCTTGCCAACGCAATAACGCTTCAGCACCCATTAATTTGCCTGAAGCAATATCAATCTGTGGTTGAAAATAAACAGCGAGTTGCTGGTTTTCAATCGCGTCTCGTAAACAGGCTTCGGTATTGATGCGCACCAGCGCCGCTTGCGTTAACTCATCGGTATAAAAACAGAGCTGTTCACGACCCGCTTCTTTTGCTTTATACAGTGCCGCATCCGCCTGCCTTAATAACTCTTCTGCGTTACCCTCAGCCTCATCTAATCGAGCAATACCCACACAGGCACCAATACGAATGACCATACCATTGGGTAAATGTATGGGTGTTTGCAGTGCATCTATCAGGGTTAAGGCTATCTCTTTTAACTGATCCGGCTTTCGATCAACCAACAAGCCAAATTCATCGCCACCAAAGCGGGCTAACAAGGCATCTGCCGGTGAGACTTTTCGAAGCAGTTCTGACACACGACACAGAAGTTGATCACCACAACGGTGACCAAAGCTATCATTCACATCTTTGAATCGATCCAGATCCAACATTAACAGAGCTGTCTGCTCATTCCCCCGCTCATCCACTGTTGTGAGCACTGACATACGATTCGGAAGCGAAGTCAGCGCATCGTGTCTCGCTAAAAAATCGATACGCTGTTGTACAGTTTTACGTGATGTGACATCCGCGACAACACCTTCTATATAACGAATTTTTCCATCAGCTTCATAGATCACACGGGTAATATCTTCAACCCAAAGCACATCCTGTTGCTTGGTTAGAATGCGGTATTCTTGAACATATTCATCACGTTTTTGTGATAGATAGAGAGTGACCTCCTCTTCCAACCACTGTCTATCATCAGGATGAACAATCTTTTTAAAATCAATAGCACCACTCAAAAATTCCTGTGGTTGATAGCCCCAGCGCACAACATTCGATGAAATATATGAAACTGGCCACCCAGGCTGATTTTCCCATCTAAACAACACGACGGGGCTTGCTTCGACAACCTGAACCGCTTTTCTCAGCTGATCTTCTTGATCAATAAAACGCATCGCAAATGCGATATCTTCAGACATCTCTTTTAGCGTCGACACAACATCATCACTAAAAAAGTCTGGATCGTCCGCGTATAACAGCAATAAGGCGGCAACCGACTCATCAATAGTAACGGGAAAATAGGCCTGTGATGTTTGGGGCGTAACACGATTCAACACTCTGGAACGACCTGACTGCACCACACTATCAAGTACAGGGTCTATGCCTTCTGGAATAACCGAGCGTGCTTTAAAGTAAACCAGCTCTTTTGGCAATTCACCATAACTGTTAATCACCTGATGCTTAAGTCCATCGGGTAGCAGAATCGCGGCATAATGCAATTGACCATAGACAACAGCGATACGGCAAATCTCTGAAAATAATTCATCTTGATTTCGACTACGAATAATAGCCTGGTTAGTTTCAGACAGGGTGTTGTAAAGGTCACGCTGTTTCATCAACCTTTGATGATCATGCTTTTGCTCAGAAATATCTTGAACTGTTGCAACCGCATACTGCACAGACTGATCAGGGTATCGAACTGCACCCACATTCAACAATGCCGTGAACACTTGACCATTCTTGCGAACGAAATGCTTTTCCAAGGTGTAGCTATCTACACGGTTCTCGAGCAAACGCTGAAAGGCATGGCGATCTGTTTCCAGATCATCTGGATGCGTCACTTCTTGCCATGTCATCTCCTTCAACTCAGAAGCGGAGTATCCCAGTAATCGCATCAACTCAGGGTTAAACCGCAACCACTTTCCGGTATTTGGGTCGGTAATTGCCATGCCCACAAAGGGCATCTCAAAAAACTGAAGCAGTAATCGATCTTGCTCAGCCGCTTTGATCTCATATGTTGCCTGGGTCAGTTGCTTGTTCTGTCTCCAGATTAATCTAAGGGCAAATATCAAACAAATGATTGTTGCAGTGGAGAGTAATGCCAGCCAAGCGGCAGTCATATACACCGGTGAGAGCACTTCATCTCGTTCGATCTGGGCGACCACAGCCCAGTTATTTTCGGATAGAGGTGAAAGAGACTGTATAACGTCCTCCCCCCTGTATCCTTGCTCATTGCCAAACGCATCATCAACTGACGAAAGTAAAGCCCTGTTATCAAATTTAAGTGGGCTTAATAAAGTTGTACCTTTCTGATCCTTCTGAATCAGAAAGACTTCACTAGTGTAATTTTCACCGGGCCATTGCGATAGTAACGGGAATAGATGCTCTTTTGGATCAAGGCTCATCACAAGTACGGCTGAAGGGTATTGATATTGATCCAAAGCAAAAATCGGTATCACCCAAGAGAGGGTCAATCCCGTTTGAGTGGGATGTATGCCAGCAAAAAATGCATCTCCTGAAATCAAGGCTGCGTAAATAAGCTGATCCAACTCCTCACTCGAGTGACGCACGACACCTGAAGCCAAAGCTTGATCGCGGCCAGGATGATAAAGATACAAACCATCATATTGATGACTTGCATGTAAACGATTTATGTAAGCTGTTAGCTCTGTTTTTGCCTGGCCACTATCATCCTCTTCAGCCCAATGTTGCACCCATTGCGCTATCATACGGTCCATCATGACCATATCCATAAAGTGCGTTCGATCAGCAAACCATTGATCTAAATAATCTGCCTTCATCTCAGCCACCATTTCTACCTGAGCCCGAGCAGACTGGGTGGTTTGAGGCGCTATAATTTGTACGACACTCAGTGATAACAACGGTACAAGTAGGGCCATGCCTAAAAAAACCCAAAGGGTACTTTTAGCGTTTTCTTCACCCTTCTCTATTGTTTTATTTGTTTGCCAGATTGATGTCAATTGAGCGCGAAGTATCACATACAGTAACAGCGCGGTTGTGCAGACGAATAAGATGCCTTTGTAGGTACCTAAGGAAACGAGAAGTGCCGGATCGCTGACCATCAAGCCTAGCAAGTGGTCTGATGTCAATATCCACAACATCGCAAAAAGAAAATAACTCAACGCTATTTTCTCAGCACGAAATTTACTGGATTCCTTGATAGTCATGACAGGGTTCCTTTAAAACGCTGTATCAAACACAGATGTTTAACACTATCTTAGCGCAATAGAACGCCTAATGAACCTTTGGGGACAGAATCTATAGGTTTTCTAAGGTATTCGACTAACTCACCTTGTCGTATTTTGGCGATTTCGGATAATTCGATTTTCAAGCTCAGTTTTAAAAAGCGTTTAACCATGGT
>SLCQ01000184.1 GCA_007125745.1 Nitrincola sp. | reverse complement strand
GTGTAGTGCTGTCCGCATTCATTGCTGTCCAACGCCTAGGATCTGGACCACATCTTTTTTTCAGAAACGTTTGATTGTGCGCCTGCAGAGGATTTCCATGACATATGGAAAACATAAACAAGTCTTGCTTTGTAAAACCATAATCATTGACATTCAAATTATTTATTTTAATAAAACCTTCAATTTCTATTACTTTATGAACACTTGTATCTAAAATTTTAATCAAATTTAACAACTTACTGTCTAATTCTTGAGCAAAATCGGTAATTCTTTTGGGCAAATGCTCAATTCCTTCAAAGTTAAGCTTACCATTGTATTTTTTCCTTTTAATCTTTGAATATGTAGTTTTATTTTCATCATTCTTTTGAGAAAAAAAACATCCCCATTCGATATCAAAAGTCCATTCCTTAAGTTTTATGTTTAAGATCACCGGAGTTATATATTCACATGAATTAGCCATAATGCTATATACAAGCATTCTGAAATTATCATTTAATTTATTTGCTTCTTGATAAGCTAAATTTCGTATTGCTAATGCATTGAATAACTCGGTTCTTACGTAAGCGGTTACGTAGTCATCGGAACATAGAACCATATTTTCACTCTCCAGGTTTCATATTCATTTTGTCTAAAAAAGATTTTTTCGGTGTGTTCCTATTTTGAATGGTTGTTATAGGTTTCTCCTGAAATATTTCTTTCGAACTAACGGTTAAGCAGCTCGACTTTCAAGTATTCGATTATCCATCCATTCGTATACTTCAGTTACAATCCAAGCCACTCTTGTTCCTTTACTGGTTAATTTTACAGGTTTTGGGAATCTTCCCGCCGCAACTTCTCTATAGATAGTTGACCTGCTAAGACCAGTGATACTCTCCACTTGTTGTCTACGCAGAAATTTTGCATTAATGTTGATGGGTGACGCGCTGTTGAAACTCATGGTTAATTCCTCTTCTATATGTTTGTACCTATAGAATACCATTTTTTTTAAAAAAAAATGGTATTTCAAAATAAAATTGATATTTTTTTAGAAAATTTTTTTATTACATTAAACCAGTCTACCAAGGATTGATATATTTATTCTACAGGTTAAAAAAATCTGTTTTGGACACAATAAGGTAAAATGTTTTTTTTGTATTTATTCGCACTGTTCACTTTCAAACCTAATAATACATTACACTTCTTCACTCTATCGCCCACTCAATAAAACATTTAGATTCAATTACTTAACTGATTAATCTCCGTATTTTATCTTATTTACTAAACTAGATTATTCATTTAGTTCTATTTGGATTTAATTAACGCACTCCCATTCCCTAATTCATCTCTCAATGATGTGGTTTTAGACTTATACTCACCGGCTAAGTATCACTAATCTTAAATTGTAGGCATCTAGTGACTAAGTGAATGTAGTCTTATCATTATATTAGAGCTGGATAGCATCAAACAGAAAATTTGTTAGTGATTTGAAGTGGGAAGAGGCTACCCAAAGCTTGTAATGCAATCGTGCAAAACTGCCGTAGAAATGACGTCCATGACGATAGCGACTCAAACCTTACTGAGGTTGCGTCAAGCTTCTCCTAAAGCTAAAGAGCTTCATAGAACTCAGTGCTCATGTGAAACAACTGGTACTTGATTACCGGTTACGCATATATGTTCGGGTCAACTATCTTGACCTGACCTCTTAATTGCTAATGAACAGTCATAGACTTTACACCCGCTGATGCAACACTCTATTCTTTACCGCCCTCTGGATTTCCCTCTTCATGGTTATTGAGTCTACCAGAATCGCTTTGCTTGTATTTCGAAGGCCGTTCACTAGGAACAACTTGCAAAGGGTCTTATTGCCTCTGAGGTCAGTTATCCAACTTATCGTAACACAGGTATCGGTATTGAGCGCTTTGATCTGTTATACGGTGTACAGGTATGCTGATGAGAATCTGCTGTAGAGGGGAAGCAATTTTTGTAATGTACAGAGTGTACTTATGCAGATTATGCTATATCAGGAAGGAACAATAACTCATTTTTCCATGCAAATCTCAAATGGCAACCGAATGGCAACCAGAAAGACTGTGAAAAAGATAATAAAAAAATCGCCAGGCGGCGATTAATGTAACTCTTTGATTTAATTGGTCGGGACGGCAGGATTTGAACCTGCGACCCCTTGCACCCCATGCAAGTGCGCTACCAGGCTGCGCTACGCCCCGACTGTACTTGGATCAGTAGAAACAGATCCGAAGAGGGTGCAAATATTACACTAAGGGATTGTATCTGTGAAGCGTTTATTTAACTGATTTTAATAACTTAAGCACATCATCCAGTTCATTGATCGTTTGACGTATAAGCTGTTGATAACGTGCGGTATCATCGCTCGCTTCATCACTGCTTAACCACTGGCGAGCACCGGTAATTGTAAAGCCTTGATCGTAAAGCAAGCTACGGATTTGTCGTATCAGCAATAGATCCTGCCGCTGGTAGTAACGGCGATTATTCCGTTTTACCGGCTGTATCTGCTTGAACTCTTGTTCCCAGTAGCGCAATACGTGGGGCTTAAGGTCGCAAAGTTTTGCGGCCTCTCCGATAGTAAAATAGCGCTTACCGGGAATAGGCTCTAGATCAGGACTCTTCTCTCCGGCTTCCGGCATAGGTGTCCACACGCTCCTTCAGTTTTTGGCCAGGTCTGAACGTGACCACCCTACGTGCCGAAATAGGCACCTCTTCACCTGTTTTTGGGTTTCTACCCGGGCGCTGACGTTTATCACGCAGATCAAAGTTCCCAAAGCCTGAGAGCTTAACCTGTTCGTTAGACGCCAAACATTCACGTATCTCGCTGAAAAAGGATTCAACCATCTCTTTTGCTTCACGCTTATTCAGCCCTAGTTCATCGAATAAGCGTTCGGCCATTTCGGCTTTGGTCAAAGAGCTCATGACAATCACCCTGTTTTTATTCTCTCAATGATGCACCACAATCATTTGTGAGTGCGGACATAACGGCTGTTACACTGCTGTTTATTTCTTCATCAGTAAGAGTGCGCGAAGGATGTTGCCAGGTCAAGCCCAAAGCAAGACTTTTTCTTCCTGCTTCAATACCTTGACCCTGATATAAATCAAAAAGTGTTACTTTTTTGAGTGCTTCCCCTGCCGCGTTCTTTACAGTACGTCGAATTCGGTCAAAGTCGATCTGTTCATCCACTATCAAAGATAAGTCTCTGCGCATCTCTGGATACTTTGATAAAGCCGTATAACGAGGTAACTGACCTAAAGTAACAGCATCTTGTTGCAATTCAAATAGATAAACAGGCCCCGTAAGGTCTAGTTTTTTGACAAGTTCAGGGTGAAGCGCACCAACATATCCGATGGTATCTTCACCACGCACCACACGGGCAGACTGCCCCGGGTGAAGAGCGGGATGCTCTGATGCGACAAAACTAAACGCTTCTTTGCAACCACCCAAGGATAATAAGCTTTCTACATCGCCTTTAATGTCAAAAAAGTCTATTTTATCCTTCGCACTGGTCCATCCTTCGGCATCGCGAGCACCGGTAATGACACCTGCCAGGGTGTTTTCCTGTAATAATCCACCGTTTGCCTGAGGCACGAAACGCTGACCCGTTTCAAACAGTCGAATGCGTGCTTGTTGTCGATTTTGATTATAAGAGACCGCTTTAATTAATCCTGGCCATAAGCTTGTGCGCATAACCGCCATTTCCGCGGATATGGGGTTCGCGAGTGCTAAAGGCTGAGTATCAGGATCAAATAATTTTGACAGCCCTACCTCTATAAAACTATAGGTCACGGCTTCTTGATAATCCCTAGCCATAAGATGACGACGTATACGGTTCAGTGTCACCTGGTTTTCAGCAATAGGGGGAAGCGGTAGTTGCGCAATCGGTGTACGTACAGGTAAATTATCATAGCCATATACGCGAGCAATCTCTTCGATCAGATCCACTTCAAGGGTAATATCAAAACGCCATGAAGGCACAGTCACTTCCCATGCCTGCCCTTCTATCCGCTTTAAGTGCATTCCTAAGCGCGTCAAGATATCTTCAACCGTTGCTTCAGGCATTGTCATGGCCAACATGCTGTTGATCCGGGATTCACGCAATGTCACAACCGGCACCTTGGGAAGATCTGTTTCACTGACAGCCTCGGTCACAGGACCGGGTTCACCCCCCACTATATCCAATAACAGCGCTGTAGCACGCTCTATCGCCTGACGCTGTAATTGCCAATCCACGCCTCGCTCGAAACGGTGCGAGGAATCTGTGTGTAATCCATAATTTCGTGCGCGACCAACGATGGCCAGAGGGTTGAAGAATGCACTTTCTAGAAAAATATCACAGGTTTCATCCGTCACACCGCTGGCATCACCGCCCATAATCCCAGCCATGGCCAAAGGCCCCTTGGCATCTGTAATAAGCAAGGTGTCATCATTAAGCGTGACATCGGTTTCATCTAATAACACCAGAGTTTCACCCTGTTTGGCCAAACGGACCACAATGGCATCACTCAGTTTGTTAAGATCGAAGGCATGCATGGGTTGCCCCAGCTCTAACAAAATATAGTTAGTCACATCGACGACGGGGTCGATACTGCGGATGCCTGATCGACGCAGTTTTTCTTGCATCCAAAGTGGTGTGGTTGCCTTAGGGTTGATATTACGAATCACACGACCGACGTAACGAGGGCATGCGCCAGCGGCATCCAAGGTCACACTGAAGGTATCGTCACAAACTGCAGGTACAGCTTCAATCGTTACATCAGCCACTGGAACTTGGTTGAGTACGCCGACTTCTCGCGCTAAGCCAGCAATGCTCAGGCAGTCACCCCTATTGGGGGTAAGGTCAACATCAATCACACTGTCATTAAGATTGAGAAATTCACGCAGATCGACACCTAAAGGCGCGTCTGCTGATAACTCCATGATGCCTGAATGATCATCTGAAATACCCAGCTCATCTTCGGCGCAGAGCATGCCCATCGATTCAACGCCACGTAACTTTGCTTTCTTGATTTTGAAATCACCAGGCAACTTAGCACCAACACGAGCGAACGCAGTTTTCAATCCCATTCTCGCGTTAGCGGCACCACATACGACTTGGAAAGTTTCAGTACCATCATTGACCTGACAAACTTGCAGTTTGTCAGCATCGGGGTGCTGTTCTGCGCTGATAATTTCTGCCACGACAACACCTTCGAAGTGACCTGCAACACCCGTTACATCATCCACCTCAAGGCCGGCTAGGCTGAGCTGATCCGCTAGTGCTTGTGTTGAAAGTGCGGGTTTTACCCATTCACGTAACCACTGTTCACTGAATTTCATTCTGCTTTCCTTTAAAACCTGCTTGCTGATGAATTAACGAAATTGACCGAGGAAACGCAGGTCGTTTTCGAAGAATAAACGCAGGTCGTTAACGCCGTAACGCAACATTGCCAGTCGCTCAACCCCCATACCAAATGCAAAGCCTGTGTAGACTTCAGGGTCGATTCCAGAGTATTCAAATACTTTCGGGTGAACCATGCCGCACCCAAGCACTTCGAGCCATTTTCCATCGCCACGATCAATATCCACTTCGATGGAAGGCTCAGTAAAGGGGAAGTAGGAAGGACGGAAACGCACCTTGACATCTTCTTCGAAGAACTCTCGCAAGAACTCTTCAAGCGTCCCTTTAAGATCCGCAAAGCTGACGTTCTTATCGACTAATAGTCCTTCAACTTGATGGAACATTGGCGAGTGTGTTTGATCATAGTCACAGCGATAAACACGCCCTGGGCAAATGATACGAATAGGCGGCTGTTTCTCTTCCATGGTACGTACTTGCACAGGTGAGGTGTGCGTACGCAGTAGAGTATGCGCATCGAAATAGAAAGTATCATGCATCGCTCGTGCGGGGTGATGTGCCGGAATATTCAACGCTTCAAAGTTATGATAGTCATCTTCAACTTCCGGACCTTCGGCAACACTGTATCCAATACTGCCAAAAAAAGCTTCAATGCGTTCCAGTGTTCGCGTGACGGGATGCATTCCGCCCAGTTCGGTTTTACGACCCGGTAGCGTCACATCGATACGCTCAGATGCTAGTTGCTTCTGCATCGCTTGTGCTTCTAAAAGCGCTTTACGCTCTTCCAATTCGGCTTGGAGCGCTTCTTTGGCCTCATTAATCTTAGCACCGGCAGCAGGACGCTCTTCAGCTGAGAGTTTACCGAGCCCTTTCAATAACTGGGTAAGCTCACCTTTCTTACCCAGGTACTGAACACGAACCTCATCAAGGTCACGAATAGTATCTGCTTGCGCTACCGCTTGTTTACCCTGCTCCAATAACTGTGCAAGATTTTCCATTATTTAAACTCCGCAAAAAAAAGGGGAAGGTATACACCCCTCCCCTTATTTATCAGTCTTTAACCTACCAATAGGTGGGTGTTGGCTTACGCCAGTGCAGCCTTTGCTTTTTCAACCACAGCAGCAAATGCGTGCTGTTGGTTTACGGCAAGATCAGCTAATACTTTACGGTCGATTTCGACGTTGGCTTTCTTTAGGCCAGCGATAAATCTGCTGTAAGACATACCGTTGATACGTGCGGCAGCATTGATACGTGCAATCCATAGAGCACGGAACTGACGCTTACGCTGACGACGGTCACGGTAAGCATATTGACCGGCTTTAATGACCGCTTGTTTAGCAACACGGAACACACGGCTACGAGCACCGTAGTAACCCTTGGCCAGTTTCAGAATCTTTTTATGACGACGACGCGCCACAACACCACGTTTTACGCGAGGCATAACATTTCCTTCCTATAAAAATTTCAGTCTTAACACAAGAGACACTTACAGTGTCGGGAGCATACGTTTAACTAGCTTCACATCACTCTCGTGAACCTGAGCCATTGGGCGAAGCTGACGCTTACGCTTTGTGCTTTTCTTGGTCAAAATGTGACTTTTAAAGGACTGCTTGTGCTTGATGCCATTAGCAGTTTTTTTGAAACGTTTTGCCGCACCGCGGACAGTTTTAATCTTTGGCATTACTCTTCTCCACGCATTCGTTTATTAATTGGTCACTACGTAAACAATAAAACCCACATACCGTTCAAATAACTGTTCGGTGTGCGGGCCTACTGCTGTAATGACTATTTCTTTTTCGGAGCAACAACCATGACCATTTGACGACCTTCCATTTTAGGACGCTGTTCAACGCTACCTTGATCGACCAAATCATTTTCGATTCGCTCTAAAAGTTGCATGCCCAGCTCTTGGTGCGCCATCTCACGACCACGGAATCTAAGAGTGACCTTAGCTTTGTCTCCGTTCTCAAGGAAACGTATCAGGTTGCGTAGTTTTACCTGATAATCCCCTTCTTCCGTTCCAGGACGGAATTTCACTTCCTTAACCTGCATCTGAGACTGTTTTTTCTTCGCCTCATTTGCTTTTTTCTTCAGCTCATATTGATGCTTACCATAATCCATAATTTTACAGACTATGGGATCAGAATCTGAGATCTGAACCAGGTCAAGTTCAGCCGCTTGAGCCATTTCAAGCGCCTGATCCATTGATACAATACCTACCTGTGCACCTTCGGCGTCTATAAGACGGCATTGCGGAGCACGGATGTTTTCATTAATGGGTGGCAACGCAGCTCGGCCACCTCTTCTGTTATCACGCCTGATAGTTCTATCTCCTGACGAGTTCTTTATTCTTGAGCCGCTTTGCGGCTGATCTCGGTATTCAGTGTAGCAATAAGATCATCGACAACCACACTGCCAAGATCTTCACCTGTTCGAGTTCGAACGCTAACACTTCCGGATTCCACTTCTTTATCGCCTACTACTAACAAGTAGGGCACTTTCTGTAAAGTGTGCTCGCGGATTTTAAAGCCGATCTTCTCGTTTCTCAAGTCTATATCGGACCGAATTCCCGCTTCTTGCAGTTTTTCGTTCACTTTTTGACAAAATTCCGCTTGTTTGTCGGTAATATTAAGTACAACCGCCTGTTTTGGACTTAGCCAAACTGGCAAAGCACCCGCATAATGTTCAATCAGAATACCGATAAAGCGTTCGAAAGACCCAAGGATCGCCCGGTGAAGCATCACAGGTACTTCTCGATCACCTGCTTCATTGACAAACTGGGCGCCTAAACGACCCGGCATTGAAAAGTCGACCTGTATAGTACCACATTGCCAGACACGACCGAGACAATCTTTTAACGAAAACTCTATTTTTGGACCATAAAAAGCACCTTCACCCGGCAACTCTTCCCAATCCAAGCCTGCCGCATCAAGAGCATCAGCGAGTGCCTTTTCGGCTTTATCCCAACTTTCATCAGAGCCGACTCGTTTTTCCGGACGGGTCGACAGCTTATAAATGACATTGGTAAAGCCAAAATCGTTATACACTTCATGCAGGAAATCGATAAAGCTAGCCACTTCTGATTGAATGCTGTTTTCAGCACAGAAAATATGCGCATCATCCTGAACAAAACCGCGCACACGCATAATACCGTGTAACGCACCTGACGGCTCATTGCGATGACATGATCCAAACTCAGCCAAGCGTAACGGCAAGTCGCGATAGGAGCGCAAACCTTGGTTAAATACCTGAACGTGACATGGGCAGTTCATCGGCTTGATAGCAAAGTCACGACTTTCAGAGTGAGTAGTGAACATCTCTTCATGGAACTTATCCCAATGACCGGATTTTTCCCACAAGCTACGCTCAACAACCATCGGCGTTTTGATCTCTTGATAACCGTGCTTAATCTGTTTTTCACGCATGTACTGTTCGATCTGTTGATAGATTTTCCAGCCATTCGGATGCCAGAACACCATACCCGGTGCTTCTTCTTGCATATGAAACAGGTGAAGGGATTTACCCAACTTACGGTGATCTCGCTTTTCAGCTTCTTCTAAGCGAAATAGGTACTCTTTCAGATCTTTTTTATCGCCCCAAGCGGTACCATAAATACGCTGAAGCATTTCGTTTTCAGAGCTTCCACGCCAGTAGGCACCGGCTACTTTCATTAACTTAAATACTTTGATATGACCTGTTGATGGCACGTGAGGCCCTCGACAAAGATCGATAAACTCACCCTGCTTGTAGAAAGACAAAGGCTGATCCGAAGGGATATCACTGATGATCTCAACCTTATAGGACTCGCCCATCTCTTCAAACAGAGCGATCGCTTCATCACGACTCATTAATGAACGCTGTACTGGCAAATTTTGTTTGGCGAGCTGGTTCATTCGTGCTTCGATTTTTTCTAAATCTTCTGGCGTGAATGGGCGCTCATAGGCAAAATCGTAGTAGAAACCATTATCGATCACAGGACCGATCGTGACCTGAGCACCCGGAAATAGATCTTGAACCGCCATTGCCATAAGGTGAGCGCATGAGTGACGGATAATATCCACGCCCTCTTCATCTCTTGCGGTAACGATCGCTAGCTGTGCATCGTCTTCAATGGTGTAACTGGTGTCGACTAACTGACCATCCACTTTGCCAGCAAGCGCGGCTTTGGCAAGACCCGCGCCGATATCAGCAGCAACGTCATGAACAGAAACAGGTGCATCGAACTGGCGTGAACTGCCGTCCGGGAGTGTAATTACAGGCATG
>SLCQ01000135.1 GCA_007125745.1 Nitrincola sp. | reverse complement strand
TTTTAGTTTGATCATGACTCAGGTCCTTTATGAGCGTTCAAATGTGATTTTGATTCTATTCAAAGGGATTAAAATAGAAACCCTCATGATCAATGTGTTATTATCTTAACCATATAGTATTAAATAGTAATACTTTTTAACATTGGGTAGGAATAGTAATGCCTCATTCTTCTGCGCTTTTATCAGCATTAAAGCAACGCTTACGTGCAAGCGGAATCACCTACGCAGACATTGCACAGGCATTAGAGTTAAGTGAAGCGTCTATTAAACGTCTCTTCTCTCAACAGGGATTCACCCTAACTCGCTTGGAGCAAGTATGCGCAATGGCAAATACTGACTTACTTGAACTGGCACAGATTGCTCAGGCTCAGCAACGTAATCTTGAACAGTTAACGGAAGCGCAAGAAACTGAAATCGCCTCAGACATCTTGTTACTACTGATAGCGGTGAGCGTTATCAATGGCTTTAGCTACGATGACCTTCTCGATCACTTTCAACTCTCAACAACAGATTGCATCCAAAAACTCGCCCAACTAGATAGGCTCAAACTGATTGATCTTCAACCAGGCAATCGCATTAAGCTTCGTATTGCACCTAATTTTCGCTGGAAACCGGATGGCCCTATTCAGCGATTCTTCTTAAAATACGTGCAACAAGATTTTTTTAATTCAAAGTTCGAAGACGCGTCTGAAAAATTATTGGTACTCAATGGATTACTCAGTCATGCCAGTAATCAGGAAATACAAGATAAAATTGATCAACTGAGTGTTGCATTTAATGATCGCTTACAAAAAGACCATCACCTTGCGATGAAGCAAAAACATGGAACAACCATGGTTATTGGCCTCAGACAATGGCGATCAACTTTATTTGAGGGGTACATAAAAGACACGACACCCTAGACATCAAGTTCCGCTATTAACAAAGCCTAGGGTCGTGTGGTAGAGAGACCTGGGTAGCTCAGTTACTGAGTGGCACAGCTGTCGTATCCACGACCTTTCTCATAATGAAAGACGATTTAACGCCACTAACCCCAGTAATTCGCGTGATTTTACCCAGTAAGATATCGTGATAGCTGTCCATATCCGCAACCGCAACCTTAAGTTGATAATCGGCGTCATGCCCTGTGATCAAGTAGCACTCCATCACTTCCGGTATATCTGCGATCGCTTTTTCAAATGCTTCAAAACGCTCAGGAATATGCTTATCCATGACTATGTGAAGCATTGCAATGAGGTTAAGCCCAACTTTTCGCTCATTTACTCGAGCGACATAACGCTCAATAACACCGGTATCAATCAGTTGCTTGACACGTCGAGAGCAAGGTGCCGCCGTTAAGCCTATTCTATCAGCCAGATCTTGGTTGGAGATGGACGCATCCTGCTGAAGGATTCTCAAAATTTTTTTATCATAGCGGTCTAAGTTCACATACATATCTTAACAACCCAACATAATCAGAAATTTATTTAACGCAATAATCCACCTTAAAACCATCATAAATTTATTTTTAATTGCTTAGAAAGCTATTATAGCACACATTTCGCAAAGCTATTGCGCAACAATCCACGTAAACTGTACAGCATCAAATTATTACTTTGATCTAAAGGATTTCATTATGTTTGACCATCGCAAATACCGCCCCTTTACACCTGTGCGTTTGACTGATCGCACATGGCCGGATCAACAAATCACCTCAGCGCCCTTGTGGTGCAGTGTAGATCTTCGTGATGGTAATCAAGCACTGATCAATCCCATGAACATCGACCAAAAGACACGCATGTTCAATCTGCTAGTCAAACTTGGTTTTAAAGAGATAGAAGTGGGTTTTCCATCAGCTTCACAGCCTGATTTTGACTTTGTACGCAAGTTAATCAAAGAAGACCTTATTCCTGATGATGTGACCATTCAGGTATTGACCCAGGCGCGTGAAGACTTAATTGCGCGCACTTATGAAAGTTTAGAAGACGCCAAACAAGCGATTGTGCATGTCTATAACTCAACATCGACCGTTCAACGTGAACAGGTGTTTGGCCTAAACCCTGAAGGCATTAAGCAGATTGCTGTACAGGGTGCACGCTGGGTGCGTGAATATGCAGAACGCTATCCACAAACTCAATGGGCATTTCAATATTCCCCTGAGAGTTTTACAGGCACCGAGTTAGATTATGCTGTCGAAGTGTGTGATGCCGTCATTACCGAATGGCAACCAGAAACAGGACGACGTGTCATTATCAACCTGCCAGCAACGGTTGAAATGTCCACACCTAATGTATTTGCGGACCAAATTGAGTACTTCTGTCGACATTTGGCGCAACGCGATCAAGTGATTATCAGTTTACACACTCATAATGACCGAGGATGCGGCGTGGCAGCGGCTGAACTGGGTGTTATGGCCGGTGCAGATCGCATTGAAGGAACACTCTTAGGCAACGGTGAACGCACAGGCAATATGGATATCGTAACCATGGGAATGAACCTTTACTCCCAAGGCATTGACCCTGAGCTGAACTTCTCCAATATAAAAGAGATTATCCAGGTAGTTGAATATTGCACTGAATTACCGGTTGCGGCGCGTCATCCATGGGCAGGCGAGTTAGTCTATACCGCTTTTTCCGGAAGTCATCAGGACGCCATACGCAAGTCGATTAATTATCATCAACAACATAAACTTCCACATTGGGAGGTGGCTTATCTACCTATTGATCCTCGCGATATTGGTCGTGAATATGAAGCCGTTGTACGTATCAACAGCCAAAGTGGTAAAGGCGGCGTCGCACTGGTGCTAGAGCGAGACTACGGGGTAGAGTTACCCAAATGGATGCAAACTCACGTCAGTAAAGTGGTGCAAAAAGCATCTGAACAAAGCGGTGCTGAGATCACTTCGATACAGATTAAATCTCTGTTTGATGAGCATTTTCATGCCTCTATACCGGGTTGGACCTTGAAAGGCTATGATCTTCACACAGCTGACAAGATCGTCAAAGGCCAGTTTAATGTTGACGGGCAACAACCTCCTTTTGAGGGACAGGGAAGTGGTGCGGTAGAAGCACTTGTGCAGGCGCTTGAAAAACGCTTCGGCGCTACTATCGAGGTCACACAATTCGATGAACGCGCTTTAACTCAGGGCACTCACGCACTTGCTCAAGCCTGCATTGCGTTAGATGTTAACGGTATAACCTATACGGCAATCACGACTGCTGAAGATACTTCTGCAGCGACATTGCAGGCAGTATTGAGCGCATTTGCTCGTAGCCCTGAAGCCTCTTCAAGTGGCCTCAAGCAAGCGTCGGGTATATAAAATATGCTCTTTAGCCTCCAAGCGCGCCTGATCAGGTCGGCGCGCTTGAATGGCTTGATGAATCTTTTCATGTTGCTGACTAATGCCATCGGGATATCGACCGTAACGTTTTAAGGTCGTCGAGAGCACCTCATGAATGGCATTAAAATAGCGTTCGTAAAACAACTGACTGTAACTGATCAGTAAAAGATGATGACTGGATTCCGCAATCATCATATGAAAGGTTAAATCTGCTTTAGCCTTAAGCAGAGTGGACTGACCTTTTCGTCGTTGCAACATCGCCCGATATTCCTGCGCTAATGCGTCAAGCTCTTGATCACTGGCTCGCAAAGCGCAAAAGTAAGCGGTTTCTCCTTCTAAAAAAGCTCTCGCTTCCAGCACATCTAATTGATGCGATAAACTGGTTTCAATGGATTGCCCATGCTCCATATAGGACTGCAGGCGATTAACACAACGCGAACGCCCACCCTGCCTTACTTCAATCCAACCTTCCTGTTGCAAGCCCTGCATCACCTCTCTAACCGCATTGCGTGACATCTGAAAACGCAGTGCTAAGCTTCTTTCTGAGGGCAGTGATGCACCGGGAATTAAATTTCCTTGTGCTATGTGATCCAGCAATGTTTGGCGCAATGCTAATTTTGATGATGTTTGCATCGACAATACTTTTGGTAAGACCAGTTGGGGTAATGATATTTATTTTAGTCGATTTATCACCTATCTTGTATCAACACGTGACCTTTAGAGGATAAATTGTGAATACTTATAAGAATCAGCCTGTCGTCGGCCTATTTATTACCTGTCTTGCCGACCTATATCGTCCCGAAGTCGGTTTTGCAACCATCCAGCTACTCGAAGATGCCGGCTGTAAAGTCGAAGTACCCAGTCAACAAACCTGTTGCGGACAACCTGCTTTTAATACCGGCGACTTTAAACAAAGTGCCGCTATTGCCCGTCAAACGATTGAAGCCTTTGATGGCTATCAATATGTCGTCGCACCGTCAGGATCTTGTATCAGTATGCTACATCACTACCCAGAGTTATTTGATGAGAAAGATCCTTGGAAAAAGCGTGCCGAAGACTTAAAAGCACGCGCTTTTGAAATCACCAGTTTTCTAGTTGATGTTTTGCAACACTCTTTAAGCCCTTCCACTTTCAATAGCAGTATTACCTACCATGACTCCTGTTCAGGCTTGCGTGAATTAGGTATTAAAGATCAACCACGCCAGTTGCTCACTCAAGTAGAGGGGGTTGAGATTAAAGAGATGCAAGAGAGCGAAACCTGTTGTGGTTTCGGCGGCACTTTCTGTGTGAAATACCCAGATATATCCAACCGTATGGTCGGCAACAAAACACACAATATTGTTGATGCGGGTGCTACAACCCTTTTGGGTGGAGACCTGGGCTGTTTGTTAAATATGGCGGGGAAGTTACAACGTGAAGGTCATGATGTTGACGTTCGCCATGTGGTCGAGGTGTTGGCCGGCATGACTGATCAACCCGCTCTAGGTGAAACCAAGTCCACGGTTAAAGCCGGATAACGGGAGAATCATATGAACATTACCAGTCCCGACTTTAAAGAAAACGCCCGCATTGCTCTTAAGGATGTTGGTCTGCAAAAAGCACTTGGAAATGTCAAAACAGGCTTTCCACACAAACGTGCAACAGCAATGGAAAGATTACCTGAATTCGATCAGTTACGAGATGAAGCACGCGATTTAAAAAACCATATTATTGAGCATTTAGATCTCTACCTAGAAGCATTTGAAGCCAAAGTACTGGAAAATGGTGGTCATGTTCACTGGTGTCGTACCTCCGAGGAGGCTCAAAAAACCATCTTAAAGATTTGCCAAGAAAAAAATGCAAAAACAGTGACCAAAGGCAAGTCGATGGTGACTGAAGAGATTAACCTGAACGAATATTTAGAAGCGAACGGTGTCACACCCGTCGAAACCGATTTAGGCGAATATATTCTGCAACTGCGTGGCGAGCATCCTAGCCACA
The DNA here is from genome assembly GCA_007125745.1 of Nitrincola sp. Lineage (GTDB taxonomy): Bacteria > Pseudomonadota > Gammaproteobacteria > Pseudomonadales > Balneatricaceae > Nitrincola. The sequence goes on along the minus strand of SLCQ01000135.1, from coordinate 22,507 downwards.
TTATTGCACCCGCTATTCACTTAAACCTTGAAGATGTCTCGGAAACCTTTCATAGCCATCACCATAAACCAAAATCAATGGATCCTGCTGTGCTGATGCAAGAGGCTCGTGAAGAGTTACGCAACAAATTCGTTGCCGCTGATGTGGGTATTACGGGTGCAAACTTTTTGGTAGCCGAAACCGGCTCCAGTATCATTGTGACGAACGAAGGTAATGGCGATTTAACGCAAATACTTCCCAAAACACATATCGTTGTTACCTCTATCGAAAAAGTTGTTCCTACCTTGGAAGATATGACTCTGTTTTTACGACTCTTAGCACGTTCAGCAACAGGGCAAGAGTTTACTGTCTATAACACACTCTCTACAGGTCCTCGACAGGAAGGTGATCAGGATGGCCCTGAAGATTATCATGTGGTTCTTGTTGATAATGGACGAAGTGAGATGATTGCCAGCGAACTACGTGAAATGCTTCGCTGTATTCGCTGTGCCGCCTGTATGAACCACTGTCCTGTTTATGGTGCTGTAGGTGGCCACAGCTATGGTTGGGTTTACCCTGGCCCGATGGGCTCTGTTTTGACCCCTCAAATGATCGGTATCGAAAAAGGCGCCCTACTGCCCAATGCTTCAACATTTTGTGGAAAATGTGAATCCGTGTGCCCTGTCCGAATACCCCTTCCAAAATTGATGAGATACTGGCGTCGCAATGAATTTGAGAAGCACCTAACGCCTAAAACATCACGCTGGGGACTGGGTATTTGGGGATTTTTTGCCAAACGCCCAGCCTTGTATCGTCAACTTAGCAAACTGAGTAACGCCACACTTAGAGCACTTAGCAGAAAACAAGCCCGAATCAGTAAACTACCGCTTGCGCGTGGCTGGACAGAACACCGCGATATGCCGGCTCCTAGTGGTAAAACTTTTATGCAACTTTGGGCAGACAAACAACAGGGACAAAATAAACCACAATCGGAGCATTATTCATGAGTAAAGCGGAAATTTTAGGTCAAATACGACGTGGTTTAGGTCGAACAGGTGCCACCGAAACCGCCCGAAATGCAGTTTCTGCCAGATTGGAAGCCAAGCAAGCTAACCTCATTCCGGCACGTGCTCAACTTCCGGAAAAAGCATGTCAACAGCTGTTTATCGAAATGGCATCTGAAGCGGCCGCAGATGTGATTGAATTAAAAAACATCAAACTGCTTCCTAAAGCAATCGCCACATGGTTAGCTGAGCAGGATATTCACGAGCTAGTATCCGCTGAAGATGGTCCACTTTCTGATATATGTAAACAATTGCCAGACACACTTCACATTCGTAAGGGTGTTGCCCAGGCGGGTGATTTAGCGAGCCTAACCACCGCTTTTTTAGGTATTGCTGAAACAGGAACCTTAATGCTCTATTCACGGCCCGACAGTCCAACAACATTGAACTTCCTACCAGACAACCACCTTGTCGTCCTAAATCGACAAGATATCGTGGGTGTGTATGAAGAAGCCTGGGCTAAAGTTCGCGGGTTAAACCAGGGTAAAATGCCCAGAACCGTGAATATGATTACCGGCCCCTCGCGAAGTGCTGACATCGAACAAAAGCTACAAATGGGTGCACATGGTCCCAGACGCTTAGCTATTTTTCTGATTGGTTAACTGCAAGTACATGCTAATCCCAACGCTGGCGCTCGACTTCAACAACAGTCTGTCCCACTGGTGCCAGCGCGATTAAAGCAAGTTTAATATGTTGAATCCCAAAAGGAATACCGATTATAGTGATAAAACAGAGTAAGGCTGCGGTTAAATGACCTATTGCTAGCCAGATACCTGCGAATATAAACCAGATAATATTGCCGAGAAGCCCTAAACAACCCGTACCTATATCATTAAATCCTTTTACGTCTCGGCGATTCACTGACTGGCGACCGAAAGGCCAAAAAGCAAACAGTCCAATGACAAAACATGAACGTGCCCAAGGGATGCCAATGATAGTGATTAATGCCAGCACTCCTGCTAACCACCAAGCCACCCCCATCACAAAACCACCCAGCACAATCCAAATGATATTTCCTAAAAATCTCAGCATCTAAATACTCTTATGGGAGTTGTTCGTAAATGATGCATTTTAGTGACCTTTGAACCAAAAAGGTATCTTGACGGTAGACTTACCTGGGTTTGTATTGTCTTGAACAATACGCGCGTTGAACGTCAGAGCTTCGTAAGTGTAAATGCTTTGTTTTTCGGCCATTCACTCGAGATCGCCAAAGCCTGAAACTCTTTGGTTTAAGATGATTGCGCATTAAGCGAATAACATCAGCTTCATTTAGATTGAATTGCTGAGCAATCGCCTCAAAGGGAGTACGATCCTCCCATGCCATTTCAATGATCCTGGACAATTCACTGTCATATTGAGTCATGTCAACAAAGTTCCTCAAGAAACACTTATATACGGCAAGCCTATTGCAATAGATTGATCATGATGACAAAGCACACCGACAAGACTAAAAAAACCGATACCACATGTCTTCTTAAAGCATTTTCAATGACTTCAGGTGTTCTTAGATTATACATATCGGACACTTTTGTTCTCAGCCATCCTTGCAACGCAATCACTACTTGTTGGTATCGATAGGCGATCAATTGCCTTAAAAAATGATACGTGTTTTGAACGACTAAACGCATAGGAATAAGAAGATCACCCGGAGGTATTCTAGGTAGATCAAGACGACACAACCGAAACACTAACCACACTCCACAGGCAAAGAATAATGGGAAAAGTAAATTAACCCCACCTTCGAATGAGAACACCTTCCCAACCGAGATACCTAGATATGGCAACAGCAAAAATGCCAACACGCTCAGCATGCTTAATAGCATTAGGCTTATTGTTTGCAGAGGATGCATGAGGGGCACTTTCTGTTGCACGGCTAAACAACGATAGTAACGGAGCATCAGCAGGCAAGTACCTATGCTAGCCAGGGTTAAGAGACCTGAGAGTACTTCAATAGGCCAAGAGACAACTAGGCCATGCAGACTCTGCTTCAACTCTGTTTTCAGCAAAGCTCCACTGGTCAAGGGCAACCCCATTAAAGCGGACGCTGGTAAAAGCACCCACAGCCATCTCCAGCTTTGGTTACCATTCATGGGGGAACAAAGAAACAAAGCGCTTTTGGCTAACCCATGATGTAACGCGAACAAGGCTATTAGCGGAATTAAGACAGAAGCCAACGATGCTTGCATCAACACTAAACCCAGCATCAAGGTCATCCACCCCATTTGACTAATACTGGAATAGGCCAGCACTGTTTTCGCTTTGTATTGACACACGCCTAGGATAGCCCCACCTATTGCCGCTAGCAGTCCAAAACCAACAGTCACTTGACCCAAGACAGTGAAGCTTATTTCACCTAAGGGTAAAAACAACATCCACCCCAGCAAACCTGCTTTAATCATCACACCACTTAGCACAGCGCTGGCTGGCACGGGTGCAACCGGATGCGCTAAAGGAAGCCAAAGATGCAGAATAGGTAAACCCGCTTTAATGCCAAAACCGAATAATATCAATATGGAAATAAAGGCTGGGGCCGATGAATTGGCAATTGCGCTAGGTAACAGGCTTAACTCAGGATTGACACCGGCCGCAAATACCGCCGCCAATAAGCCGATCAATAATAAACCCTCACCTATCACAGCCATGATTAAATAGATCCGACCCGCATAAAAAGCATCAGTCGTCGCTGAAAAAACCACTAAACCATAGCCAGCAAAGGTCATCAACGCAAAAAAGCTGTAAAAAGACAGTGCATCAAAAGACAGAATTAAACCTAGGTTACCGCAGAGTGTTAGCAACCAACAGAGTGCAAACTGCCACTGCCTAGTGTCTTGTCGCAAATATCCGATGGCATAGACTGCACTCAAGGTCCAAATCACTGAGGCTGCTAACAAGAAAATTCTGCGTAACTCATCAACCCCCAACAAAACGCCCGTTAAACCATAAGGCAGATGAATCAACGCCTCTTCACTAAAGGTGAGCGCCAATATCAATGCTGGTATAGACGCCCAAGGTAAAGTATGGAGTAGTTTGCTTCGCAGGTCAGAGAAAAGTGCTAATACGGCAAGCACCAGAGGTGTCGCGATCGTTAGGAGTAAAATACCGGTCATAAACCATACTCCTGATTTGCCATAAAGGTGGCCCAGCTAAATGGGCTCATCGGCCAGCTGGCAAAAACACCTAACAATAAAATCAACACCGCCGTGATTACGGGAGGAGCAAGTAATAGCCATGAACACTCAGGCCGTTTCAAGTGCCTTGTATGATCAACAACTTCTGGCTTACAAAACCAAATACGGTGCAATATGGGTAAAAAGTAAGCAGCATTCAGCAAGGTACTAACCACCAGAACACCCACTGCCCAGTGCATGCCTGATTCCAATGCACCCAGACCCAAATACCACTTGGAAATAAAACCAGCTAAGGGCGGTAAGCCGATCATCCCCAGTGCACCCAGAGTAAACGCCATACTGGTCCAAGGCATCTGCTTTGCCACCCCATTTAATTCATCGATACGATGAATACCCAGCGTCTCAGCATAATTACCGGCACAAAAAAACAAGGTGATTTTCATGATCCCTTGATGCACCAGATGCACGACAGCACCGATCGTTCCCAAAGGGCCAAATAGCGTGACACCTAGGGTGATATAGGAGACCTGACTTACCGTTGAAAAAGCTAATCGCCGCTTTAGATCGGTTTGATAAAGCGCTCTTATTGAGCCATAGACAATAGTCGCCGCCGCTAGCCACCCCAAAGGTTGTAACACCCCCAACATATAAGAAAACTCTATTCCAAAAATGTCATACACCACTCTGACAATGCCAAACACACCCGCTTTGACGACAGCAACGGCATGTAGCAATGCACTGACTGGTGCTGGAGCAACCATGGCACTCGGTAACCACCCATGCAAAGGAACTAACGCAGCTTTAACGGCTAATCCAGCAATGAGTAACACAAATATCAGTCGCAGTAGTGGAAATTCAGCTTCGTGTACCTGCTGAAAATGACCACCACTGTTAAACGGCATCTGACCAAAATTCAGGTACAGCATCACCACACCCAACATCAGTAATGCACCCCCAGACAGCGTGTAAATTAGATAAACACGCCCTGCTTTGAGCGCCGCACGAGTTCCTCGGTGCACCACAAGTGGATAGGCTGATAATGTCAGCATTTCATAGAACAGCAAAAAGGTGAATAAGTTGCCAGCCAATGCAATCCCCAGAGTACTGGCCACACAAAAACTAAAAAAGCCGAAGAATCGACTGCGATTAGGGGAGCCCTCTAAATAACCAATGGCGTAGATTGTCGTCAACAGCCACAGCACAGAAGATAATCCCGCAAATACGATCGACAAAGGGTCAGCCTTTAGTGAAAAAACCAAGCCAGGAGCTATTTCAAAGTGTGTTTGGTAAAACACTCCTTGAAACACACCCCACGTCATCACCATCACTAAGAATAACTTAATCACCGCGGCTGATATGTTCAGGAAACTGCGCAACTTCCATCGATCTTCAGGAATAGCAAAGATGATAAAGGCCACCACTAAGGAAGTGGCCAACACCCATAAAGGTAACAGGCTATCGAATGCCATCTGCTACCTCCATATCTATCATCAAGGCTAAGGGTGTATGTGCAAACAACCCTAAAGCCACCGCCATAAGGGCCAAAAGTAAAGGGGCTACCTCAAGAGCTTTTGGCACCTCTTGCGTGACAGCTTCACTGCCCTGCTCAAGAAAGGATTGACTAAAAATGCGAAAGATATAAGTTGCAGATAATAACCCGCCCAGGATTAGGGTCGGTATCCACCACCACTGACCGCTCAGAAGACTGCTTTGGAGTAAATACCACTTAGCTAAAAAGCCACCACTCGGTGGTAACCCCATAATAGAGACAGCCGCCAACCCAAAGCTCAAAAGAGATAAAGGCATCAATCGACTGATACCAGACAGATGCTGAATTTCTTTACTGCCCAACGCCAGCACTAGATTACCCGCCGCCATAAATAGCGCTGCTTTTGCTAAGGCATGACTGATCACCTGAAGCATAACACCCTGTGTTACCAGTAGAGACACCTCATATGAGACACCGATAATCATGGGAAAAAGTAAGAAGAAGTATCCCACTTGATTCACTGAAGAGTAGGCTACCAGCATTTTAAGCTCTGACTGTCGACAAGCCATCCAACCACCCCAAAGGATTGCAAAACAACCTAACACCCCTAGCCCTTGCGCCAGCACTGGACTAGCAACAACCTGCCCCCAATCCAACCATAGCCTAGCCAATATATAAAATGACGCTTTAGTCACCAGGGCCGATAACAAGGCACTTAATGGTGCATGTGAACTACCATGTGCAGGTGGAAGCCAACTATGCAGAGGGAAAAGCGCGGCTCTGTAAACCAAGCCAGCCGTCATTAAAGCAAAGGCTATACCCGTGAGTCTTGTCCACTGAATCTGCTGCTCCAGTGACACTAAAGAGACCGTTCCGTAGATACCATAAAGCAATATAATTCCGATAAGAAACGATAGTGTTCCCAAGAGAACAGCATTCAGATACCTCAGTGCAGAGCGATACGATTCAGCCTGATCACCCAGAGCTATTAAACCCACTACCCCAAAAGCAACTAACTCCATCGCCACATACAGGGTAATTAAGTCACCGGCTAACCAAACCAGGTTTAGCCCTGTCAGCACCATCAAGACCCGCCACCAGAGTCGCTTTTGAATAGGTTGATTACCAGCAAAGTAGTGACCTGCCTGAAACACAGAAAGCACCGCGATAATGGCTGTCAGAATGATAAAGAGAAAGGATAAACCATCCAGTCGAATAGAGATGCCGGGAATGCCCGCCGACGGCAAGAGCGCCCAATACAGTGGCCCATGCGCAAGGAGTCGCCAACCTAGTGCAACAACAATAACAGCATTCAGCAGCATCGCTTTCATCATAAAGGCCATCTGCTTTACCTATCCCGATCAGACAGGTTAAATCGACTCACCAATTGACTTCGCATGCTTAAGGTTAATGCTGTCAACACGCTGGTCACCAGAAGCAAGACAACAAATACCCCTGTCAACATAGGCTCATCTTCAACAGTGACTGCAAAGCCGGCAAACATCAGCAATACAGCTGTGCTCATGATATTAAACGCAATGATACGCCTGACATAATCACGTTTAACCGCAAAACCTGTAGCACCAAGTAACAGCAACAAAATCGATAGTGTCCACAACAACGTTTGCGTCATCATGAATGCCTCTCTCCTTGGTGCACAGCACTCCAAAGCAATCCAGTGTTAAATACCAATGCAAAGATGCCTTGGGCTAAAGCAACCCAAGGCATCGATAGAAGCCACCACATGGGTATCATGAGTGATGCAAATAGAACCCAAGCGATCACAGCCCAAAAATCTTGTGCAATAAATAAGGCCACCAATGCACTGACTACGAGTAAACTAAACACGAGTAACATTATTAACATACATCACTTTCCATTAAATGCGGCTCTTCACTATGAACCTCGCATGATGAACCAAAAATATTTAAGAACGTATATAACAAAATGACACATTAAATATCCATCCTATATAAGATAACCCATTGAGTTGAATCATGGCACAACACGAAACGTTGACTCTCCACAAAACAGCCTATCTGTTAGGGCTAGCTGGATTGATTCCCTTCGTAGGGCTCACAGCATTGATGTATCAACCCTGGTCTCATTCGCTATTCATGACCTACAGTGCAGTCATTCTTTCATTTTTAGGTGGTATACATTGGGGGGTTGCGCTACAAAAACCCGAATGGTCCAACAGTTGGCGGATAAGCCTATGTATGTTACCCAGTTTAATTGGATGGACCGCGCTTGCGTTAAATCAAACCTGGGGAATGATAACATTACTGTTAGCCTATGTGGGCTGGTGGATTTATGACTATACCCAGATTGATAACAAACACTATCGTGGTCTTAGACGATGTTTAACCATAGTGGTAGCCGTTTGTCATATCAGTTGGCTTGTTTTTTTTATACACTAGTAAAGTAATTTACACAGCAGATCCTAAGGGGTGGCATTTTTTGCCTGAGATGCGACAGCGAACCCTTTGAACCTGATCCGGATGATGCCGGCGTAGGAATAGGATGACGTCATGTCAACATATCTTCGCGCACGACCGGGTCTTCGACATTTAACGGAGACTTCAATGAAACCCAAGTTATTGCCTGTTTTAATAAGCTCATTACTGATCGCACCCAGCGGAATCAATGCAGAAACCAACACCTCTTCGGAAATGAAAACACTTATAGTGACCTCGGGGTTTCGTCCAGTCGCACAAGAAACATTACCTTCAAGCATTACTGCTATCCCAAGCGATGCACTTGAAAAAAATCAAAGCCAGCACCTAGAAGATGTTTTCAGCTTTGCACCCAATGTCAATTCAGCCAAAGGTAGTTCACGAGCTCGTTTTTATCAGATTCGGGGGGTCGGTGAGCGGAGTCAGTTTGTGGGGCATGTTAATCCATCGGTGGGTGTATTAGTTGACGGTATTGATTTCAGCAGTATTGCGGCAGCAGCCACCCTGTTAGATACCCGCCAGGTTGAAATTCTTCGAGGCCCGCAAGGCACACTTTATGGCAGTAATGCCTTGGCAGGGCTGATTAATGTTCAGTCTAATGATCCAACCACCACTCCTGAAGGCCACCTAGAAGCCAGCATTGGTAATTACAACACCCACAGCCTGACAGGGGTGTATAGTACACCCATCAATGATACAAGCGGGATTCGTCTGGCAGCTCAACAGAACAGTAGCGATGGGTTTATGAAAAATGATCACCTTAATCGCAAGAATACTAATAATATTGATGAAACCTTTGTACGGGCAAAACTCAGGATAGCCGCTAGTGATGACCTTCTGCTGGACTTACTGGCATTTTATGCGGATATCGATAATGGCTATGATGCATTTAGCTTGGATAATAATCGTAGAACATTATCAGATGAGCCGGGTAGAGATCGTCAAATTAGCAAAGCATTTGCGCTTAACAGCACCTGGTCTGGTGCTGATACCTATCAATTAGAGACTCGCTTAAGTCACTCTGCATCTGATAGTGATTATGGTTATGATGAAGATTGGGCATATGAGGGTTTTCATCCTGGTGGTTATACAGCTTATGACCAATACCGACGTTCAACAGATACCACATCCGCTGAAATGCGCTGGGTTTCAGCACCTGGTGGCGAAATTTTTAATGGCACCACACGTTGGACAACCGGCATTTATGGGTTCCACCAGCAACAAGACTTAACACGCAGTTATACTTTTTTGGCTGATAGGTTAACTTCAGACTTTTCCACTCGTCGGTTTTCTGTCTACGGCGAACTAGAAACAGATATCAATGATAGCCTAGTTCTCACCACAGGCCTGAGAAACGAGACAAGTCGCTCTAAATATAAAGACTCTGCCGGTGTCGATTATAAAAATACCGAAAACCTTTGGGGCGGACGCATAGCACTGGATTATTGGCTAACCCAGAATACCTCGCTATACATCAGTTTTTCACGCGGTTACAAAGTGGGTGGCATTAATGGCGGATTTACCGAAGAACAGTTAGCCGCTGACTTGCGTGAATTTGATACCGAAACCCTCTACAACTATGAAGTGGGTAGTAAAGGTAGCTATTTCAATGACCGATTACAGTCGCAAACTGCTTTATTCTTTCAGCAACGAAGAGATGCACAGTTAAGAGGAAGCTACCAGCCCTCGATTCAAGTCGGCTTTGTTGACTACCTATTTAATGCCAACAAGGTTGAAAATTACGGTTTAGAGCAACAGCTTCAATACCGTTGGGATAATGGATTAAGCCTATTTGCGATGGCGGGATTGCTGAAAACAGAAGTGAAGGATTCAGGTGCAGAAATTAATGGACGTGATGTCGCTCATGCACCCCATTGGCAGTATCAACTCGGTTTCGACTACGACACAGGGTCAGGAGTATTTGCTGGTGCCAATGTAGAAGGCATGGATCGTTTCTATTTCTCAGATAGTCATAACACACGCTCATGGGACTACACTCTGATTAATGCGCATCTGGGTTATAAAACTGATGACTGGTCTGTCCGTCTATGGGGTCGCAACTTAAGCAATGAACGTTATGCTGAACGCGGTTTTTTCTTTGGTAATGATCCCCGTATTGGCTATGAAGCAAGACCTTATTACCAATTAGGTGCGCCGAGAACCTTTGGGGTTACTGCGAGTGTGAGTTTTTAAAGCATCCAATGGTTTAGTAGATACGTATTAAATTCTGAGTCGTTTAATCCTTCATAAAGGTCCTATATGTCGAATCAACTTGCATCACCCACTAAAGAAAAGCCACCACGTCTACCCTGTCGTGGTTGTATGCCTGATTGTCTAAACTACAAGCACTGTAATGGAACACCCTGGCGAGTCGATCTAAAACCAAAAGAGATGCTTAATTAGGCGCGACATTACCCTAGAATGCCAAGCACCTGATTCTAAGATGGAATCAGGTGCTTAGCATAAACTCATTAAATGCAGCCTTTTCGAGTGGCTTTGAGAACTTATATCCCTGCCCCATCAAGCAGCCTTTGGACAATAAAAATGCTTCTTGTTCTGATGTCTCTATACCCTCGGCAACCGTCTTAAATCCAAGAGCATCTGACATAGCAATGATAGTTTTACAAATAGCAACATCATCTTTCATATTGGGTAGCCCCATGACAAATGATCTGTCTATCTTGAGCACATGAAAGGGTAACTTTTTCAGATATACCAACGAGGAGTATCCAGTACCAAAATCATCCATGGATAAACGCACCCCCAATTCATGGAGCGCACTCATAACAGAAACCAATTTTTCCGTATCTTGCATCGCCAGTCGTTCGGTTAGCTCCAGTTCAACAAACTCTGCAGGAACACCTGATTTTTTCAGGCTATCAGCCACTTTATTGACAAAATCTGAACGCCAAAACTGTCTAGATGAGACATTTATGGAGATACTAAGCTCCTTCCAACCCAACTGGTGCCAGTCCGCCAGTGTTTTTAATGCTTCATTGAGCACCCAGCTTCCTAATTGATTTATCAAATCTGACTGCTCTGCTATGGGAATAAATTCATCTGGAGGAATATCACCTAACTTAGGATGAGTCCAACGTAATAAGGCTTCAACACCAACTACTTTTTGATTTTCTAAAAGATACTGAGGTTGATATACTAAATAAAAGTGGCCCTCTTCTAATGATTGGCGCATGGCGGTATCTAGCTTCACTCTCGTTGACGCTTCTTGAATCATCGTAGTTTCAAAATATCGAAACGTATTCCGACCCGCTTCCTTTGCAGCATACATAGCAATATCAGCATGTTTCAATAATGTATCGTAGTCATCGCCATGTTTCGGGAACCACGCAATACCAACAGATGCTGAAATATTGATCTCTATTTCATTGATGATATAGGGAGAAACGATTCGCTCGATAAGGTGTTGCGTTTTTTGATCCATCACTTCCTGATCAATATCACTGATCAGGATAATAAACTCATCACCGCCAATTCGACTCAGCGTATCTGTCTCGCGAATATGGTCAGATAACCTGGTAGCTACTTTTTGAAGCAACTGATCACCGACCCCGTGACCATAGACATCATTAACATCTTTAAAATGATCTAAGTCGATAAAGACTAACGCAAAGGTTTTCGCTAGGCGTTGCATTTCCAAAATCTTTTGCCGAGCGCGATCACGTAGCAAATAGCGGTTAGCACAACCTGTCAGTTCATCATAAAAAGCCAAGCGCTCGATTGTTTCTTCATTTTGTTTTTGTTCGGTAATATCTCTGAATACACCAATAAATTGAGAACCTAAGATATCGTTTGAATCCACACGACTGACCGAAATCCACTGAGGGTAAATCTCACCATCACGTCTACGGTTCCATATTTCTCCCATCCATTGACCTGTTTCATTTAGAGAAGACCAAAAAGTACTCCAAAAGTGGGATCCATGCCGACCTGACGAGAGTATATGAGGATTTTGACCAATCACTTCATGTTGCATGTAACCGGTAATTTTTTCAAAAGCTTGATTAACGTAGGTAATCCGGCACTGGTTATCAGCAATAAGGATGCCTTCACTACCGCGGCTAAACACTTTCATGGCAAGGCTCAATCGCGACTCAATCAGTTTAAGATTGGTGATATCTGTTGTAATACCGGCAACCGCGAAAAATTTTCCACTTGCATCAGGTAATGGAAATTTATGACTCAGAAAACGAAAGTGCACCCCAAACTCGTCGACAAACTCCTCTTCGGTAATGAGGCTTTTACCCGAGTGCAGTACATCATGATCATTTTTAGCATGCCTTATTGCATCTGTTGAGTCTACGAAATCCCGACGTGATCGTCCGATCAGCTCAGCTACACTGCACCCTAATAATTGTGCAGTTTTATGATTGGCTAATATACATCGTTCATTTTCATCAAACGCATAGATTAATGATTCACTATTGTCTAACAAGGTTTGCGTAAGTCGATGATACTGTGATAATTCATCTTCTACACGTAGATCTCTAAGCATGATCAAGTAATGATCATCTAGCCCATAGCTTACCGGAAGCTTTTCAATGATACATTCAACTGAAAAACACTCTTCACCTCGTTTTAAGCTCAGTTTTTGGTGAGTAGCAACGTGATCTTCTTGAGTAAACAAACTGAGCTGGTCAGCAAGCCAAAGAGAGGAATCCGCATCAAAAAGCCTAAATAACGAATGTTTCAATAATCGATTCGGGCCTGAAAAGCCGAAAAGGGCCGTTGCAAATAAGTTTGCACCTAAGACAACGGCTGATCGATCAACAACCAGCGCGCCTATCGGCATACTGTCAAACAGGGTTACGTAACGCTGTTGCTCTCGATAGGCTTTTTGTTCGGCTTCTTTAAGGTGCTGATTTTGAATCTCTAACTCTGCATGATAAACCCTCAACTCCTCTAATACTCTAGGGGCATTATCTGCGTCAATTTGAGTATTATTCTCTGTGTCATCAGGTACTTGATGTTGACTATCGTATTTAGACAAAGCTATTTCGGCTTTTTTTCTCAGATCATCAAGCTCTTTGGGCATAAGTTGCTTTTACCTACTCTGTTGACTCTATTAAGTCATTCTCGTCATGCCATTGACTGATATTATTATGGCTAACCACTGCACCAAGCTCATGATTACCTTTAATCAATCCAACATTCATAATAAACCAACGTTTCTCATTGGGTGCATGGCACGGATATGCCAACTGAAACACAGGAGAGGAGCCTTCAAGCACAGCTTTTACACCTTGGTATGCTTTATTAATCGTTTGATCTGGCTCTTTGTTTAGTGACTGACGGCAGACTTCCAAATAATTTGCACCTGGCCCCGTTGTTAAGAGGGTTGGATCTCCATTGGCTTTAGCAAATCGCCTCCAAGATGCATTAACCATCGCAATTGTCCCGTCTTGTTCCAATACGGCAATATGTTCAGGTAACGCATCAATAATGGACTGTAGCCTCTCAGCATCTTGAAAAGCAGAAACATCCACAAAGGTGGCAACGGCGCCCTTAGCCGAGCTAGAAGGCACTTTATAAAACATAATTCGCATTAAGTAGGTTTTACCCTCATCAGAGAGCAACTCTCTTTCTAAGGTTTGCTCAGAAGCCAGTGTTTGTTCGAAGTCCGCCATAATGCTAGGGTGTTTTAGGCGATGGGCAATTTCATCCAAGGGACGTCCTACATCTCCCTCTCGTAACTTGAAAATGGATACGGCGGCCGGACTAAAGCGAGTAATTATTCGCTGTTCATCAACAAAGATAGTGGCGACTCCAACCGCTTTTGCCATGGTATCTAAATCGACATTAATTCGATTTAACAGCATCACTTTTTCTTGGAATTCAGCGTTAACGGTATTCAGTTCCTCATTCACTGATTGCAACTCTTCATTTGAGCTTTGCAACTCTTCATTTGAGGCCATCAATTCTTCGTTTGTCGCTTGTAACTCCTCATTGGATGTTTCCAGTTCTTCTATTGTCGCCTGAAGACTCTCGCGAGTTGCGGCTAGCTCATTTTGTAACGCTTCAATTCTTGCCGTGGTTTCTAGATTAATATCAATAGACGTTGAGGTGATTTCAGAAGATGTTGATTCCGTATTGGGCGTTTCAAAGCATAAAAGCAACAAGCGTTCACTTGCTTCTATGGTGACTGGTTTCACGGTCAAACGAACCAGTTGCTTGGCAGTATCAGGCTCACAGGAGAGGCTGACAAAGTCTGAACGAAGTTCTTTCCAATCTTTCGCGGCTTTAAACAGTAAAGCTTGAGCCACAGGCACCAGTTGTTCAGGAAGCATTCTAGCGATCTGTGACGATACCGCTCCCGATCTCACTCGAAAAAAGGGTTGTAAGTGACCAAAAAAATGTACCGCCTGATGACTGTCGTTCACTAAAATTGCCGGTGGTGCATATTGGTCTAGCATGACTCCAATCGCTTGATCGAGAGATGATAGTTCTCTACTAACATTAACCATTGATCTAACGAGCTGATTTTTTGATCCTTGTGTCTCTGTTACGTTTCGCGATACTCCATGGTGGTTACCATCAATCACAAAGGGTAAGGATTTACTATTACGTCGAAACAGCTTTAATTTAGGGTTAAGCTCTTCAAAACCTTTGGAAACACCGCTAATCGATTCACTCGATCCTAAAAATAAGACACCTCCTCGCTTGGTGGCATATTGTAAACGATGCATAGCTCTTAATTGTGCCTCAGGCTTAAAGTAGATAAGCGCATTGCGGCAACTGACGAGATCCATTTTTGTAAACGGTGGATCAGCAAGCAGATTATGTTTAGCAAAAACGATGCACTGGCGTAACTCAGGTTTTACCGTGAAGAAGTTACCTGTTTTATTAAAAAAACGTTCCAGTCGTTGGCCTGATAATTCAGCCGCGACCGCTTGTGTATATTGCCCAGCCGCCGCTATTTCAATCACCTGTTGATTTACATCGGTTGCAAATATTTTTAACTGAGGCCATCGCCGAGCACGTTCAAACTCTTCGATAAACAACATCGCTAAAGAGTATGCTTCTTCACCCGTAGAGGTACCCGCTGACCAGACACGAATCATTGAATGAGGATCTGTTTTAGCCACAAGTTCAGGAATAACATTTACAGCAAGGGCTTCAAATGCCTCTTCGTCTCTAAAGAAGCTTGTCACGGAGATTAATAGTTCGCGTCTAAGTGTTGCCAATTCAGTATGATCTTCTTGGAGCAGAATATAGTAGTCTCTGACTGAATTGATTTGGCGGACCTGAATTCTTCTTTCTATGCGGCGCACAAAGGTAGCACTTTTGTAGTCTCTAAAGTCGATCCCACCAGCCTGTAAGAGAAGATCCATAATGCCCTCCATAGCATCATGATCATCTTCTGGAATGGTGACTTGATCTGAAGAGGCATGGACTTGATGGGGAGTGGGGTTGGCAATATGGTTGACTATTCGCTTGGCCAAATCTTGCGCCTTCAATATCACATCAACTATCTCTGTCGATAATACACTTTTTGGCATACCATCAAACTTGGCTTCAGAAGGATCTTGTACCGCAACAAAACCACCTGCCGCATTAACGGCTATCGATCCCCGCGATCCATCTGACCCTGTTCCAGATAAGATGACGGCAATACAGCGATTCTCATAACATTGCGACATAGAGTTGAAGAAAATATCGATGGGTAACGTCAACACATGCGGGCTTTTAGCACTTAAGTGAAATTTATCCCCTTTTAAAGTCATCACCATGCCCGGCGGTATCAAGAATATTTGATTGGCTTTTAATTGCATGCCCTGTTCAACGACAACGATCTCCATTTGGGTATGCCGTGCTAACAAATCTTTCATAATACTTTTGTGATCGGGGGAAAGGTGCTGAATCACCACAAATGCCGCATCCACATCTGAGGGGCAGTGACGAAAGAAACTTTCTAGCGCTTCCAGCCCTCCTGCTGAAGCACCTAAAGCGACCACATAGCCGTCAAACACGCTTTCCTGGGTGGGTGTTTTACTTTCATCTTGTGTCATAGCGTGCCTTCTATTGTTTCAATACGGTTACGTCCATTAGCTTTTGCTTGATAAAGGGCTTTATCTGCATCATTGAGTAGTGTTTCAGCTGACTCTTCCATAGGAACACGAGCAACCACACCCAGGCTAATGGTAATCACTTGTGCCACCTCCGAAAATTCATGATGAAGCATCAAGCTTTCCACAGCCAAGCGCATTTTTTCTGCTATCTGCTGAGATGCAGTCAGGTCGGTTTCGGGCAAAATTACAGCAAACTCTTCACCACCATAACGGGCTAAGAAGTCTTTAGGTCGATAGATAGATTTTTGCAGAGCAGACGCTACCTTGACTAAACATTCGTCTCCCTTGCCATGTCCATAGTGATCATTAAACGGCTTGAAATAATCAATATCTAACATGATTATACCCAATGGAGAGTTGGCGCGTTTGGCATGTTTAAATTCCTGCTCCAGAACATAGTCAAACTGTCGCCTATTCGCAATTTGAGTCAAAGCGTCAATATGCGATAAGCTTTCAAGTAAGTCAGTGTTTACTTTTAACGCCATTTGATTGCGCACTCTGGCTTTGACCACCTGTGCATTGAAAGGCTTGGTGATAAAATCAACAGCTCCCAGATCAAGCCCTCGCATTTCGTCCTTCACCTCATCTAACGCACTGACAAAAATAACCGGTATTCGTCTTGTTACCTTGTCATTTTTCAATTGACGGCAAACCTCATAGCCATCGATGTCAGGCATGACGATGTCAAGCATAATAAGATCTGGCGGGTTATCACCTCTTGCAATTTTGAGCGCTTTGGCACCCGTATTCGCGATCAGAATAGTGTAATCATCTGATAATAAATTGGCTAAGACCTGAATATTGGCTGACACATCATCAACAATTAGCAGTGTGCGTTTATCCGAGGACAGGGCACTGACCTTATCAGTCTGTTGTTTAGCTTGTGTCATTAACCAGGGAGTTAAACAGTCAAATAATTGCTGTGCACTAAAGGGTTTTCCCAAATGATCATTCATCCCGGCGGCTAAGGCTTTTTGACGATCTTCAACCAGTGCAGCCGCTGTCAGCGCTATAATAGGAATGTCTGGATCGAATTCTCGGATCGCCTGCGTCGCCAGATAACCATTCATAATAGGCATTTGAATATCCATCAAAACCAAATCAAAACGATTGGATTTAACCTTTTCAACCCCTTCAAAACCATCTTCAGCGATCGTTACGTGCAATCCCATATTTTTAAGAAGCGATTTGGTTAAGTGTTGATTAATGAGGTTGTCTTCAACGATCAAAATATTCTGACCACAAAAATCTTGGGTATGATAATCAGAAACCTGCGCTTCTTTTTTTAACTCTTTAGGCTGTTGCGCCAGTTGAAGAGGCAACGTAAATTGGAAACAACTTCCTTGATTTACTTGGCTTTGCAGTTCTATTCCATCGCCCCCCATCAACTTGACTAAACGCTGACTGATGACTAAACCCAAACCGGTACCGCCAAATTGACGGGTGATTGAAGTATCCGCCTGATTAAATGCTTGAAATAACAGCCCTTGATCTGCATCACTGATACCTATGCCCGTGTCCAATATGGAAAAGCAAAGATGTGATACTTGATCTGTCATTTGCCGATCTTCTATCTTCAATTCTACACTGCCTTGATGTGTAAACTTGACCGCATTTCCGATCAGGTTGGTTAATACCTGAGTCAACCTTAACGCATCCCCTTGATACCAATCAGATAACGTTTCGGGAACAGATATAACCAGATCCAAACCCTTCTCACGACAGGTTAACGAAAAAAGTGTATGCAGATGGTCGATGACATCTCCCAGTTTAAATACCGCTTTTTCGGTATTCATCTTGCCGGCTTCAATTTTAGAAAAGTCGAGCAAGTCATTAATGATACCCAGTAATAAACTACCGGATCGATGTATTTGTTCAACGCGTTGACGCATGCTGTTTGTCATGGGTTCATTCAGTTGCAATTCACTCAGCCCTATGACCGCATTTAAAGGTGTACGTATCTCATGACTCATATTGGCCAAGAACTCTGATTTCGTCTTGTTTGCTTTTTCGGCTATTTCCTTTGCCTCAAGCAAACTAAGTTCATATCGTTTTTGCTCACGATACTGTTCCGAAAGGTCGATTGCCGCTGAGGCAATATAGTCAGACTGATCTCCCTCAGCTTTCATGACCATACCACTCATGAGCATTGGAAACAGATGGCCATCTCGCGTTGTATGCCAGATTTCAGTGGGTGGAAAATAGCCTTTTAAATCCAACTCATCAAAAACACTGCTTAACGCATGACGTTGCTCTTCGGTATGAAAGATAGAAACATGTTGCCCAATCAGCTCAGCGGGCGTGTAACCATGCACCTGTGCGAAATACTCGTTAACATAAATAACATTGCCCTTCAGGTCATTCACTACATGACCAAAGAGTGCTTTATCCGCCATGGTTTTAAATTGTTTCGCGTCCTGTTCGGCTTTGCGCCGTTTTCGCATCACAAGCATGAGCGCAAAAATAGTCATTGAAGTAATGATTAAACCGGTCACTAACAAAAACAGTATGGCACGACCTCTATCCATCAAAGCTTTTGTTTGTTGTGCCACCATCTCTTCTAATTGATCTTGATAACGCCACATACCTAAGGAAAGATCTCGAGCATCGGTAATGTCATGAATAATGGATAAAAGAAGTAGCCGACCCTCTCGCTTGTAAGGATGAGAGTAAACTTCCACAGTGCGCTCATCGCCATCGGCTAAACGGTGTCTAAAAATAAAATAGTTGCGCCCTTCCTGGGTCGCTTGTTGCCGCTCTTCTCTAATCTGATCATTACTGAGCATATTAATTTCAGATATCCGCTTTTTCTGTAGCTCTTCACGCGTGTAACGATAAAAGTTTTGTGCCGCAACGTTCGCATCCACAATGACACCCGTTTCAGGCTCAATCCAAAGCATGGGTACGTTATGACGCTCAAAAAAATCATCTAAGTTATCTGCAAGAACGAGGGGAGCTTGAAGCATCAACATGATCACAACAGACAAAAATACACACCTATAGCGTGCTATATACCGAACTACTATATGCCTACCCATTTGATACTACTCATTATTCAAGGGTATTAGCCCTTTACTTTTTCGATTACTTGATCAAGTAACAACCCTGCTTGGTCATAATCAAGTTGCTCAATCGCCTTTATCACACTGAACCAAGCATCCATTACGTCAGGTGGCATTGATTGTTCTAGTGATTGCAAATCCCTATCAGATATATATCTACTATCGTTAAGAGATGATGACAGTTCTCGCAACCGGGTCAGGAGTTCTTTCTGGCTCATGTGAGAGGTCGGCAACACTTTGTCCGATAGATTTCTCGAATTTTCGAAAAAAACAGATAGGTAATTCAGAGTCTCTTCTATAACCTTAGCTAAGTTATCTATCTTATGTGATTCAAACAGTTCATTTTTCTTAAGTGATTGATCCAAATCAATCAAAATAGAATAAATAGCCGGTACCTCTAGGTTACCCGACACACCCTTGAGATTATGCACACGTTTTTGCAAATCAGAAAAGCTTTCGTAACTACTTTCTGAATTTAGCAAGGTTAAATCCTTTAACAGCGTTGCTTTCGCTTCCGCCAACTGCTCAGCATACTGTCTCAGTAATTTATGATAGAGTGCTTTATTACCCGATAAAGCCTGTAGCCCTCGATCGACATCCAGCAAGTTTGGAGTTGGCTCAAATGAACCTGTACCCAAACATGGCAACTCAGTTTTATGAGTGGTTTCTACAACAATATTAGGTAACCACCTCGCCAAGATTTGATTTAAAGCAACGGGTTCCAAGGGTTTAGCTAAATGATCGTTCATGCCAGCATCGAGTGCTTTTTGCTGATCTTCAATTAATGCAGCGGCTGTCAGCGCAACAATAGGACCACTGTAGCCTTGTCGTCTCAATAATCGAGTCGCTTCATAGCCATCCAACACCGGCATCTGAACATCCATGAGAACCAAGTCATATGACTCTTTTAAAAGTATTTGAACAGCAATATCACCAT
This sequence comes from Nitrincola sp., assembly GCA_007125745.1. Taxonomy (GTDB): domain Bacteria; phylum Pseudomonadota; class Gammaproteobacteria; order Pseudomonadales; family Balneatricaceae; genus Nitrincola. Next base: position 2,305 of record SLCQ01000135.1, on the reverse strand, counting down.
TATCAGCTACATCCACAGCAAGCCCTAAGCGCTCCAATTGGCTTTTAGCAACTTCCTGATTGATCAAATTATCTTCAACAATTAACAATCGTCCTTTAAACTGACCCTTGGCATCAGTTTGTTCATGTCGCGCCAATAACTGATTAATTTGGTCTTCAGAACAGGGTTGCAGGTTTAGGCTAAAACTAAATTCAGATCCTTGATCGGTGGTGCTGTTAACCTCTATACCTTCACTTTCCATTGCATCTAACAAGCGTTGACTGATCACCAGTCCTAATCCTGACCCACCATAGGTACGCGTAATTTTTCCATCCGCTTGATAAAAAGCTTCAAAAAGGCGTTGCTGATGTTCTCTGGAGATTCCAATACCAGTGTCTTTAACGCGAAAGGTAATCCCGTGTTGCTGAAAGTTTTCAGTTGCCAGAGTAATACTTAACACAACACTACCTCGGTGTGTAAACTTCAGTGCGTTCCCCAGAAGGTTGGTCAGGACTTGTCGAATTCTTAGTTCATCGCCGACATATCCCTTGTGCAAATTTTCATCTACCTTGAACACTAAGGTTATATTTTTGCTCGTCGCCTGCTCATCAAAGACCGTATGAAGATGAGAGACTATGGTGTTGAGTAGAAATGGCTGAGCGTCAATACATAGCTTGCCTGACTCTATTTTTGAAAAGTCCAATATGTCATTAATAATATCCAGCAAAAGCCGTCCTGATTGGTTCACTTTCATTAAACGATCTTGAAGCACTTGCCTATCGTCTATTTCAAAAGCGTACTGACTTAAACCAATAATCCCATTCATAGGTGTGCGGATTTCATGGCTCATATTGGCGAGAAATTCCGACTTCGCCTTGTTGGCTTGCTCAGCAGACAGCAACGCTTCTTTTAAGGCATCTTCATAATTTTTACGTTCTGATAGATCGGTACAAAAGGCCATGCCCCCGGAACCATCAATATGAACCCCACTGAACGCAACAGGGATGATATTTCCCATCTTGTGCTTTAGATAGGTTTCTGTTTGTGCCGATCCAGTAGTTGTTAACTCTCGGTTGATATTTTGAAGGTCCACTTCGAAACCATTTGGGCATAAATCGTTGATTGATAAGGCTAGCAGCTCTTCTTCTGTGTAGCCTAATAATTGGCAACTCGCCCCATTCACTTGGATATACTGACCTAAGGTATTGGTTATAAAGACAGCAGTTGTGGATTCCTGCATGAACAACTTAAGCCTTTCTTCAACTAATCGTTGTTCCGTTAAGAGTTTAATTTTCACCAGTGCGAGTTCGATAAGCTGAGCCACCGATGCCATAAAGCGCTTATCTTCAAGAGTTGGTTCGTAGTATGTGTCCAACCAATTGAAACCCAGCAGATGAAAACCCGCTGTCGAAAAGTTAAATGGGTACCAACTCAGAGATTTGATGGATAATTCTTCATGAAGATAAGCCGCTAATCCGTCTTGTTTAACATGTGAATCAAAGGAATGTTGATGACTGACAATCCAATCATGTGTTTCTTTCACATAATCGATCGTTTTCGGGAGTATAGAGAAGTCATAATCCCTGAGTATGCTTGGAAATGAATGACTAGAACCTTGATTAAGCCACTCAATCACCCCAAAAATTGTTTGTTTTGAATCATCAAGTCGGTAAACCAGCCCTCGGTCAGCCTTGAGAGCTTTTGCCATACTCTCACAGGCTGCTTCCAGAATCGAAAAAGGCTCATCTTTAGCCGCAATAGTTAGGGCTATTTGATCAAGGGCTTTTCGGTAGCGGGTATTTCGCTCTTCGATAAACTCGGCTAAAGTAGCGGCATTCTCACTTTCAGTCACATCACGACTCATGCCAACCACTCGAATAGCAGCTCCATTCACTTTTCGTACGACCTTTGCCTGACAGTGTATGTAACGGATTAGATTATCAGACGGCCTACGTATGGGGAGCACTAAAGAGAGTATTGAGTGGGATTCAAGTGCTTCTTCAAAACGATCGAGTACTTCTTGACGCTTGTCAGGAAAAACCAAGTCAAGCCAATCCTGCAACCGATATTTAAAAGTGAGTGGATAGACACCATGAAGTTCAAACATCTTGTCATCCCAGGTCAACTTACCTTGCTCTACATCATACTCCCATACAGCTAAACCTGCCGACTCTGTTGCCAGCATTAATCTTTCACGATTTAAACCCAGCTCAGCTTCAATTAATTTACTGTGGTTGATATTGGTATGTGTACCCATCATCTGAAGTGGCTGATGGTGCTGATCTTTTACGGTGACTTTACCCCTACTTTGAACCCATACCCATGA
>SLCQ01000230.1 GCA_007125745.1 Nitrincola sp. | reverse complement strand
TCCCGAGGCATCGGTAATGGTGCCGGAGATCATCACCGGAATACGGATTTGGTGATCATCAAAATATTGCTCAACAGCATAGATAGCGGCTTTCGCATTGAGGGTATCGAAAATGGTTTCGATCAAGATCAGATCCGCACCACCTTCGAGCAAGCCATCAATCGACTCAGTGTAAGCTTCAACCAACTGGTCAAACGACACATTACGAAAACCGGGGTCATTCACATCCGGGGAGATAGAGGCTGTACGGTTGGTTGGGCCTAATACACCTGCCACATAGCGAGGGCGATCCGGTGTCTCGGCGCTCACGATATCGCAGGCCTCTTTTGCCAATCGCGCTGCCGCTACGTTGATTTCACGACTGAGACTTTCCATCTCATAGTCAGCCATGGCAATTACCGTGGCGTTAAAGGTGTTGGTTTCGATGATGTCAGCACCAGCGCGCAGATAATCAAGGTGAATATCTCGAATCAGATCGGATTGCGTCAGCACTAATAAATCATTGTTGCCTTTAACATCGACATGCCAATCCGCAAAACGACTACCTCGGTAGTCAGCTTCTTCAAGTTGACGGTTTTGGATCATGGTACCCATGCCACCATCCAGAATCATGATGCGCTGGTTAAGCGCCTTTTCAATAGCGTTAAAGGTTGCGGATTTACTCACGAAGTAATGCCTTTGTTAATGACGAACACAAAATTATCGTGAATTGTACCTGAAAATCCTTCCGGTTTACCTGAACCCTGCTCATGCTTGGATGAAAAAGTTTGAAGACCGTAATTAATTCAGTAAGGAAGCGATTGTTGTATAAGGATTGTCGACATCAAGATTTTGAATTCATGATGCGGTTCTAGGTTTGTAGAATTCAATATTTGGAAAGCCTTTGTAGGCTGTAGTTGCAAAATTCATCCTTTTGTCTTAGTTAAATCATGGTCTTTTTTCGATAGAGTGTTTGCCTATGAAAGGGTCAAGTGTCAACAATAATAAGACCAGCCCCTCAATTTCGTGTTCTAAAACTAATCAAAAGGGCCCGCTCTATGTCCTATCATGCTGAATACACAAAGTCTGTTGAAAACCCCGAAGCCTTTTGGGCAGAAAAAGCAGCCGATGTGCCCTGGTTTAAAAAACCTGAACAGATCCTATCTAAAGACGATAATGGTATTTATCGCTGGTTTGCTGATGGTGAGATGAATACCGCCTACATGGCGCTTGATTACCATGTGGAGCAAGGACGTGGTGATCAGGTTGCTGTTATTTATGATTCTCCTGTCACCGATACACGCTCTTCACTGACGTATAGAGAGATGCGTGATCAAGTTGCTCTGTTTGCGGGCGTTCTTAAAGAGCAAGGTGTAGAGAAAGGCGATCGTGTCGTACTTTACATGCCAATGATTCCTGAAGCGTTGATTGCGATGTTAGCAGTTGCACGTTTAGGTGCCGTTCACTCAGTCGTGTTTGGTGGTTTTGCGCCACATGAACTCGCTGTTCGTATTGAAGATGCTGAACCGAAAGTGGTTGTCTCTGCTTCGTGCGGTGTAGAAGTTAAGAAAGTCATCGAATATAAGCCCATGCTGGATGAGGCAATTAAGCTATCAGCTCACAAGCCTGATGCATGCATTCTGTTGCAACGACCACAAGCCACTGCTCAGTTAATCGAAGGGCAAGATATTGATTGGCAAACTGCGATGGAAAATGCAACTCCAGCGGAGTGTGTAACCGTTAAAGGCACTGATCCTCTGTACGTTCTGTATACTTCAGGTACGACTGGAAAGCCTAAGGGTGTACAGCGCGATAATGGTGGTCATGCGGTAGCGCTAAAATACTCGATGAAAGCGATTTACGACATGGACCCCGGTGATGTGTTCTGGGCTGCATCTGATGTAGGCTGGGTTGTAGGGCACTCTTATATTGTATACGCACCGCTGTTGGCGGGTTGTACTACTGTTGTGTATGAAGGTAAGCCTGTGCGTACACCAGATGCAGGTGCATTCTGGCGCGTATGTGCAGACTACAAGGTCAAAGCACTTTTCGCGGCACCAACCGCTTTCCGTGCGATCAAAAAAGAAGACCCTGACGCACTTGAGTTTGGTAAGTACGACACCTCAGCATTGAAAACCATCTTTATGGCAGGTGAGCGTTTAGATCCACCAACATATGACTGGACTGTTGAGAAAACCGGAAAGCCTGTGGTTGATCATTGGTGGCAGACAGAAACAGGTTGGGCTATTTGTGGAAATCTCACGGGTATTGAGCTCAAGCCGACCAAGCCCGGTTCATCTACTTTGCCGATTCCAGGCTATAACATTGAAATTCTTGATCCTGAAGGAAATCCATTGCCTAGAGGTGAGCAGGGGTCGATTGCGATCAAACTACCTTTGCCACCCAGCTGCTTGGCGACAGTTTGGGGTGATTTCGAACGCTTCCGTACTGGCTATTTGACAGAGGCCCCTGGTTATTACACGACCGGTGACGGCGGCTATATGGATGATGAGGGCTATGTCTTTATCATGGGTCGTACCGATGATGTTATTAATGTGGCTGGTCACCGACTGTCAACTGGTGAAATGGAAGAAATTGTCGCAGCGCATCCCGCTGTCGCCGAGTGCGCCGTGATTGGTGTCAACGATCCGCTCAAGGGACAAGCGCCGATTGGTCTTGTTTTGTTGAAAGATGGGGTGGAAACGGAAGAAGAGGTGCTGGAAAAAGAGTTGATTGCGATGGTTAGAAAAGAGATAGGTCCAATTGCCTGTTTTAACCGAGCTGTTGTGGTTCAACGATTACCAAAGACCCGATCCGGTAAGATCCTCCGCAAGTTACTGCGTCAAATAGCTGATGGTAAGGAATACACCATTCCATCAACGATTGATGACCCAGCTAGCTTATCGGAAATCGAAGAGATAATGAATGCACAAGGACTTGTGACTCAAGCCTAACGCGTGATTATTTCTTTTGGATCTCAAGGCAGCTTCGGCTGCCTTGTTCATTTTACATTCACTCAAATAAGTTAACATCAGATCTAGATAAGCAAGCCTTATTTGTGACATCCTTATAAAGGAGTAAAGAAGTTCAGCTTTATAGCAGGGAGATCTGGCTATTCAACCTATAAACACATTGCCTTTTACGCACCGGCTGCTAAAGCAAATAGCGCTAGGTTCTTGTATTTTTTTGAGTGCGTGGCAGGTATCAGCAGACCAACTTCAACTGGATATCAGTGGTGTTAGCGACGATATTGCTGGCAACGTCAGAGCTTTTTTAAGCATTGCGGCTTTTGAAAATCAAGCGGTGACCAGTGAAAGTCGTTTACGCTATCTTCATCGCCGTGCTCAGCAGGAGATACAAGAAGCGCTGGAACCATTTGGCTACTATAACCCTGATATTGAGACCAAACTCCAACAGTTAGATGATGGAAACTGGCAAGCTATTTATACCATTGCTCCAGGGCCCAGGGTCACCCTATCACGCGTTAATATACAAATTTTAGGCTATGGTGAAAGTGACACTGCTTTTCAAGATATTGTCGCTTCAACCTCACTGGTGGTTGGATCATCTCTCAATCATCAAGCATACAGCCGTCTTAAAAATAGACTCCAATCTACCGCTGCTGAGCGTGGTTATTATGGTGCTCGATTTGAAAGATCACGTATCTATGTTAACCGGGAAGATAATACCGCTGAAATAGACTTGATTTATGCGACAGGATTACGCACTCGAATTGGTGAAATTCGTTTTTCAGAAAACCCTATTTCTGAAAATTTGTTAAGACGCTATCCACGTTTTGATGAAGGTGATTATATTGATGTCACGCGTTTGATAGATCTTCAATCAGCATTAATTGATAGTAATTACTTTGCTGATGTTGAAGTGCTTCCGCAACTCAGTGAACTTGAGGAGGGAGAAGTTCCTATTCAAGTTTCCCTGACGGCCAGACCGAGAACACTCTATCGTGCTGGTTTGGGTTATGGAACCGATACCGGTGCTCGACTTCAGTTAGGGATGGATCGTCGTTATGTGAACTCACGTGGACATCGAATGAGTACCAATCTTCGACTTTCTGAAATTCGCAATGATATTACCGGCAGTTATTTAATACCGGGATCTGACCCGCGATTTGATCAATACGGTATTCGTGGTCGCTATAGTGATGAAAGCTCTGACACCATCGACTCTCAAACTTATGCGATTGGTGGCATATGGCAAAAGCAAGTCGGGGCTTGGGAAAGGGTATTAACTCTGGATTTAGAACACGAAGAATTCACCTTTGATAATGATAAACGTAGTATTTTCATGCTAATACCTCGTGCTAGGTTTAGTAAGGTTGTAGCCGATGATCTCTTTAATACACGCAAAGGGCATAATTTGGGTTTTGGGGTTGCAGCCACATCAGAATCACTTTTATCGGATGTTAGCCTGCTTCAGTTAACAGTGAATGGAAAACGAGTTGATCCCTTGGGGGACAACTGGCGCTTGCTCAGTCGCTTTGAAGTTGGAGCAACCTACACAGACAGCTTTGACAAGCTACCAGCCAGTATGCGTTTTTATGCCGGTGGTGATAATAGTGTGCGAGGATATGACTATCAAAAGTTAGGCCCCGTCAATGAAAATGGCAGAGTGATTGGTGGCCAGTACTTGATGGTAGGTAGTGTAGAAGCTGATTATATGTTCAGACCAGACTGGCGCTTAGCGGCCTTTGTGGATGCAGGTAATGCTTTTGATAACTTTAGCGAACCCGTTAAGACCAGTGCTGGAGTGGGTGTGCGCTGGCAGTCGCCCGTTGGCCCCATTCGTTTGGATCTAGCCAAACCTATTGAAGATAGCGGCTTTAGAATACATTTTACTCTGGGACCTGATTTGTGATCTTAAAACGTCTTCTGTTCTATCCATTATTGTTCATCTCTATTGTTATTTTTTTGTTACTGGCCATTATCTATGTACCCGGTGTGCCTGCTTTAGCACTCAAGATGGGCAAAGGCGCGATACCAGAAGAGGTCACGATTGGCTCCATTTCAGGTGCCTTAGCAGGTGATCTGGTCATCTCAGATGTTGAGTATGTTCAGGATGATACGCGAGTGTCAGTTGCAAAAGTTCTACTCGACTGGACACCTTCATGCCTTTTAAGATCCCATCTTTGTATTCACCAGATCCGTGTTGACAGTCTGTCTTTGTCTTTACCTGAGTCTGACAGTGAAAAGGAAAGCTCCACTGAACCTTTTGAGATGCCTGAGCTAACGGATATAGACCTACCGATGAGTCTCAACTTGGAAAAGTTCAGTATTCATGACATTGAAGTGACGATTGGAGATCAACGCTTCAATCTGGACTCCGTGTCTGCCTCGCTGGCTGTGTCTAATCAGATAAGCATCGAGTCTTTTAGAATTCAGCAAGGCAATACGCGCATAGACTGGCAAGCACAGCTACGTCCTACAGGAAACTATGAGCTTTCTTCAAATCTTAATTGGTTAGTTGAAGTCTCAGATCTTGAAACCTTGCTCAATCAGCCCTTGGAACTCCCCATAGATGCGCCAATCGTGGGGAGTTTAGCGCTCAGCGGTGACTTGAAAAATTTATCTGTTATTCTTGATAATCAAACATCTACAGAAATAACTGGAGGTGTTTCATTACATCTGGATTCAGTTGTAAAACCATTTGATGAGCAACTACAACTCAACCATTTAATCGGGCGCTTAAATGACATTGCCACCGAAATCTCTTTGTCCGGTAGCTTACATAACTGGTTTGAACCAGAGGTTGATTTTACCCTAGAAGCAACCGATGTTGTTTATCCTTTTGTGACTGAAAATGATCTACCGCTCATCAGTATTCTGGCATCACGTTTAACCCTGAAGGGAGGGTTAGACGATTATCAGATTAATTTAGAAACTGCCGCATCAGGTCAGGACATACCTGATGTCCGTGTACATTTTAGCGGCAAAGGTAATCTTGAATCTCTGGAGAGTTTCACACTGAATACCCAGTTGTTGGGTGGTGAAGTGATTGTACAGGGAGCTATGGGTTGGGCTAATCAAATCCATTGGGATACCCAGATGCAGGTTAATAACCTAAACCCAGGTGAATTTAATCCTGAGTTAGAGGGAAATATTAATCTTGATTTGCGAACCCAAGGTGTATTTGATGAAAGCGGCCCGCAACTGAGTGCAGATTTGAATAGCTTAACTGGTAGTTTTCGCGAACAGCCTTTAAGAGGCCAAGGAAAAGTAGCCTATACAACCGATGCTATCGACATAGACTCCTTATTAATAGGACTGGGTGTTACGCAGTTAACGCTCAATGGACAGATGCAAAATGAACACTTAGCTCTTAATTTTGATGTCAATGCACCCGATTTGTCTGATGTATTACCTGAGTTAGCGGGAAGCATAAATGCGTCTGGACAAGTGAGAGGTCCAATGCTGACGCCTGAAATTAATAGTGAAATTGATGGGGCCGAGCTTGCTTTTCAAGATCATCGAGTCGCATCAATAACGGGCCGTATTAGAGCTGATATCAGTGGAGAGTCTGCATCGAATATTCAACTCTCACTTCAGGATTTACATCTTGCCAATGAACATTTAGAGACCGTTAATATCCAGCTCACTGGCATACCTGAACGTCATGACCTATCTGTGCTTACTGAAGGTGAGCTGATCAACTTATCGGCTCAGTTAAGAGGTGGACTGAATCTGGAAGAACTGTCCTATCAAGGACGTCTGGCTGAACTGGATATCGAGCGAAGTGAGATAGGCCGTTGGATCCAGCAAAGCCCATCAAACTTACACTTTAAAGCCCCTGCATTTGGAATTGAAAGTACCTGTCTTGATCAAGTGGAAGGCACTGCTCAACTCTGTCTAAGTGCCAATCGCAATAACGCCGATAGACTGCAGGCGGAATTTAGCTTATCAGACCTGTCGCTGACTATTTTGAATCAGTTTCTGCATGATCTACAGGTAGACTCCAACCTCAATTTAACGGGGCAGTTTTCACAGCAAGGTACGCAACATCCACAAGCGCAGATTAATCTTTCTACAACCGCAGGACATTTAATCACCCCGGAAGATCAGCCGGACTTTGATTTAGATCCGATTCGTTTAGAAGCCAATCTTAGTGGTGATAATTTACATGCCGAGTTATCAGCTCTTTTTTCTGAAATGGATGGGGAGATTTCTGCGAATGTAAACCTGCAACAACTCTCAAGCCAGCAAAGATTAAATGGCGATCTACGAATCACATTGAATGACCTTGGCATGATCAGCGTATTCGCACCGGCTATTCAAGCCGTAGAAGGGCAGTTAGATGGTCGCTTTGATTTAGCGGGTTCTTTATCAGCACCTGTCATACGTGGGCATTTTGATCTACAAAACGGAGCGGCAGAACTTCCCGGACAAGGTATCAAGCTTTCACCCTTACAGTTGTCCATTCGTTCAGAAGGTGAAGCGGGCGAGCAAATGACACTGCAAGGGTTGATTGGCTCCGGTGACGGTGAAATTCGTCTAGCTGGTGACTTTAATTTAGCGTCGATGGAAGGCTTGCTATCCATTCAGGGGGAAGATTTTGAGGCCATGGCGACTGAAATTAACCTGCTCATCTCTCCAGATATGCAAATTCTAGTGGATGATGCTATTCGAGTGGGCGGGAGCGTCACTGTACCCTATGCTCTGATTACACCACCCAGACAACAAGCACAAAATGCTATTCGCGCATCTGATGACGTTGTATTTATCGATGATGACGCTGAAACCTTTACAGAGCGTGAGTTACCTTTAATAACCGATCTAGAACTGATATTGGGCGACTCGGTGGTGGTGAATGCGTTTGGGTTCAAGGGTCGCTTACTAGGGCGCTTAAGAATTCAGGATGACGGGACTTCAGCGACCAGAGCATCCGGTAACATTCAAGTGGAAAGCGGTGATTATCGGCTCTTTGGTCAAGACTTAACCATTCAGCGAGGTAGTTTAATCTTTAGTGGTGGTCCGATAGATAACCCGGGGCTTGATCTGCGAGTTTCCCGTACCATTGATACCGTTGAAGCAGGCGCACGAATTGTCGGCACCTTAATACAACCCGAGTTCACCCTCTTTTCAACACCCGCTATGCCTGACAGTAGTATTATGTCCTATTTAATTTTAGGTAAAGGCCCCGGAGACTCTTCAGCAGGTGAGCAGTCGATGATGCTTCAAGCCGCTATGGCATTATCCATGCAGGGTGGAAATACCATTACGGGACAGCTCCGTGAAGAGCTAAACTTAGATGAGTTTGGCTTTGCTACGGATGATACAGGTGATTCAGCCTTTTTTATTGGCAAATATCTTACACCTAGGTTATATATACGTTATGGTATAAGTTTATTAGAATCTATTGAAGTTTTGACCTTATCTTATCGTTTAACCTCGGCTTGGAAAGTGGAAACGCAAAGCAGTAGCGTGGGAAGCGGTGCTGATTTTTTCTACACTCGTGAGCGTTAAGTAGAATAAGCAGAAAAGGTTTAAAACTCATATCAGCTGAAGTAAGATTCAGCTTTCCTTCATTAAGCATTTGGGGATAAAAAGTAAGATGGCAGATCCAGTTTCAGATTATCTGGGACAGTACAGCTACGATCAACTTTGCGAGGTCGAGAAAAGGATTCAAAGCATCATCAAGCAAAAACAGTCTGAACAGTTAGTTAAAAAAGAAAATAACCAAGCAGGCAAACAAGAAACAACATTAGGTTTTAAAATACCTACCTCTCCTGGATATAATAGTACTGAACAACTAGCTGATTCGCTTGGCCTAGATATTAGTGGCTTGTTAAAAGAAGCGAAAGCGTGGTCACGTTGATGCGCTTAAACGTTTGTCGTGTTTATACAAGCGCATGCATATTATGTGCCTGTACTTTTTTTATATTATGTGCGACTCCAGCTAAGTCGTCAGAACTGCCGTTGGCATCCATTTATGCGGCGGTAGCACCCTTGGGATCTACTGAAACACTTTATGCCAGAAGGTCCGAAGAGGTGGTTCCTATCGCCTCATTAACCAAGTTAATGACCGCTTTAGTTATCCTTCAGTCAGGTCTGTCACTGGATGAACAGTTGCAGGTCAATCGAATAGGTAATACCTTTGGCAAGAATTCACCTTCACGATTACGCCCCGGTACGCGCATAAGTCGTAAAGACTTGTTACGCATGTCCTTAATGTCATCTGAAAATCTTGCCAGTTATACACTCGCTGAGAAGTATCCAGGTGGAGTGGAAGCCTTCGTAAGTGCGATGAATGCAACGGCCGCTTTGCTGGGAATGACCCAGACTCGTTTTACAGACCCAACAGGACTGTCTCCCGATAATGTCTCTACAGCGGAGGATTTATTGATACTGGCCGCGGCAACCTTTCAGTATCCCATTATTCGTGATCTGTCCGTGCAGGGGCAAGCAGACCTTCACTTTCGTTCGCCATCCTATGCCTTGGCTTATACAAACACGAATCCACTCACTCGAAATAGCAACTGGAATGTGCTACTGAGTAAAACTGGTTTTTTAGTCGAATCGGGACGGTGCTTAGTGATGGTGGCGGACATTAATGGCGAGCCTATCACCATGGTATTGCTGGATTCCAGTGGCCGCAGAACACCCATTGGTGATGTAGGTAGAGTTAACCGCTGGTTACGGGGTGAGGCGCCTGGGGATGTGCCCGCAAGTGCGATTGAGTACGCCAATGGACGTTTAGCATTACAGCAAGGTTTATCGGCTGACTAATATATTTTCGACTTGCTGACGTATTTTCAGAAAGGGAATGGGTTTTTGGATAAC
>SLCQ01000147.1 GCA_007125745.1 Nitrincola sp. | reverse complement strand
AGCGTTACTAAAACCCTTAGAAAAACCCGCGCTACTAAACGCTTTGGTTATTTGCGCCAGCCATGATGGTAAGATCACCGCTAATCAAGCAGAACTTCTTCGTGCCGTGGCAGATTGCATCAACTGTCCGTTACCACCACTGCTACCGCAATAAACATTAAGGACAAGTCTGGATAACCGATGGCACTAAGGATGTCGCACTGGAACCTCAGTGCCTTAAGGGCACTGAGGCGTAAGCCAACACTTAAGATGGAAAAGAGAACTGCGCCCCTTCACGCACACCGGAAGAGGGCCAGCGCTGGGTAATGGTTTTACGGCGAGTGTAGAAACGCACGCCATCAGGCCCGTAAGCAAACAGATCCCCAAACAACGAACGCTTCCAGCCACCGAAACTGTGATAAGACACAGGCACAGGTAAAGGCACATTGATGCCGACCATGCCGACCTTGATGTTATCACTAAAGTAACGTGCCGCTTCACCGTCGCGTGTAAACAAGCAGGTGCCGTTACCATATTCATGCGCATCAATTAGATCCATCGCTTGTTGCATAGAGTCGACGTGAACCACCACTAATACCGGCCCAAAGATCTCTTCATCATAGCAACGCATCCCAGGCTTAACGTGATCAATCAAGGTACCGCCGACAAAGAAGCCGTTCTTGTCCGTCACCGAAGGATTACGCCCGTCCACGACCAGCACTGCACCCTCTTCGGTCGCACTTTGAATGTAACCTTCTACCTTAGCCTGATGAGCGACAGTGATCAGCGGGCCAAAATCATTCGAGCTGTCGGAGTAAGCGCCCACTTTCAGTGTTTTCATACGATCTTTAAGCTTACGAACTAAGGTGTTTGCTGCTTCTTCACCGACAGCCACAGCAACCGAGATCGCCATGCAACGCTCTCCGGAAGAGCCAAACGCAGCGCCTGTTAAGGCTTCAACGGCGTTATCCATATCGGCATCCGGCATCACGATGGCGTGGTTTTTGGCTCCGCCTAATGCCTGACAACGTTTGCCATGTGCAGAAGCGGTTTGATAGACATATTCGGCTATCGGCGTAGAACCCACGAAACTGACTGCTTCAACATCCGGATGGGTCAGCAGGGAATCCACCGCTTCTTTATCACCATTGACGACATTCAACACACCCGCCGGTAAACCGGCTTGATGCAGTAGCTCAGCAATAAATAGGGTAGAGGAAGGATCGCGCTCAGAAGGTTTCAGTACAAAACAGTTGCCTGAGACGATCGCCAGTGGGTACATCCATAGCGGCACCATAGCAGGGAAGTTGAAGGGTGTGATGCCTGCAACAACACCTAACGGTTGCATTTCACTCCAGGAATCGATGCCTGGGCCAACGTTTTTGCTGTGCTCACCCTTTAAGAGTTCAGGTGCGTAGCAGGCAAATTCAACGTTTTCGATACCACGCTGAAGCTCACCCATCGCATCATGACTGATTTTGCCGTGCTCTAAACCGATTAAACGGGCAATTTCATCGGCATTCGCTTCCAGTAGTTCTTTAAACTTAAACATCACTCTGGCTCGTTTAGACGCCGGAGTATTTCGCCAAGCAGGAAAGGCCGCTTTGGCACTGGCAATCGCCTCTTCTACGGTTGCTTTTGACGCTAACAGCACCTGCGCATGTGCATCACCTGTCGATGGATTATAAACAGGCTGTTGACGCCCTTCAGGTGTGACCACCGCGCCGTTGATGAGATGTCCAACTTGATTCATCTGTCTCTCTCTTTATCGCTTAAATTCTTTAACTGGGTAAAACGATCCATTATGCCGTTTCGTTCAAGGCATCGCCCAAGGCGTTGACCAGCAGATCAATCTCTTCTGCATCGACCGTAAAAGGTAAGCCCAATTGAATGGTGTCACCACCATAACGCACATAGAAGCCTTTCTCCCAACACTTCATCGCCACCTCGAAGGGGCGCTTTAAGGGTTCGCCCGGCAAAGGTGCCAAGGTCATGGCACCCGCCAAACCATAGTTACGAATATCGGTTAGGTGACGACTTCCTTTTAAATTGTGTAGCTTCTCTTCAAAAATGGGCGCCATGCTGGCAGAACGCTGGATCAGTTGATCTTTTTCCAACAAATCCAGTGCCGCTAAACCCGCTGCACAAGCCACCGGGTGGGCTGAGTAGGTATAACCATGCGGCAATTCCAGCATATATTCAGGGCCACCCTGTTCCATAAAGGTGTTATAAATTTCAGAGCCTACCACGACGGCACCCATAGGGATGGCACCGTTCGTCATCTGTTTGGCAATATTGAGAATATCTGGTTTAACCCCAAATGCTTCGGCACCTGTTTTGGTACCACAGCGACCAAAGGCAGTGATCACTTCATCAAAAATCAGCAGAATATTGAACTGATCACAGATTTCACGCAGACGTTGTAGATAACCCACTGGTGGAGGAATCACACCAGCAGATCCCGCCATCGGCTCAACAATCACCGCTGCCACATTAGATGCATCATGTAGGGTAATCATTTCTAAGAGTTCATTCGCCAATTCCGCACCCGTTTTCGGCATACCACGTGTAAAAGCATTTTCTTTTAACATCGTATGGGACAGATGATCGGCTTCCACCGCTTGTCCAAACATGGCACGGTTAGCACCGATACCGCCGACAGAAATTCCACCAAAGTTAACGCCGTGATAACCCTTGATACGGCCTATCAAGCGTGTTTTGGTCGGCATTCCTTTTTTACGCCAATAGGCACGAGCAATCTTTAACGAGGTATCCGCACTTTCTGAACCTGAACCAGTGAAAAAGACATGATCCAGTCCTTCAGGCATAAATTCGACGATCTTATTGGCCAATTGGAAAGATTTAGGATGACCAAACTGAAAAGCAGGGGAGTAATCCAATTGTGTCAATTGCTTACTGACCGCTTCGGCTATTTCTGGACGATTGTGTCCTGCACCACAGCACCACAAACCCGATAGACCATCAAAAATACGACGACCTTCAGCGTCTATATAATATTTTCCATCTGCCGCCACAATCATACGTGGATTGTCTTTGAACTGACGATTGCCAGTGTAAGGCATCCAGTGCGCTTCGAGTTGATCTCGAGTTAATCCAGCTGCTTTATCGTTTACCATGACGCTCTCCTAAAACCTGTCAGGCATAAGCGAAAAGAGATCTCTTCACCTTGTATGAGAATGAGTGTGAACCGGATAATAGTTTTTTAAAATATTTATTTAGTTATCTTTACTTAATCATTTGGTTAACTAAAATAGATGAATCTCTTTCTAGCTGAACTCTGTGATGAAAACATTAAAACCCGCACTCACAGGCCAGGTGGCCGATGCTGATATCCGTCTGTTACGTATTTTTAGAACGGTGGTCGAACGTGGTGGATTTGCCGCAGCAGAAGTCGATCTGAACATCAGTCGCGCCGCGATCAGCACCGCCATGTCAGATCTGGAACAACGCTTATCCTTACGCTTATGCCAACGAGGTCGTAGTGGCTTTTCATTAACTGAAGAAGGGCGAGAAGTTTACGCTTACAGTTTGCAACTCCTATCTGCTTTAGAAGAGTTTCGTACCCAAGTTAACAGCCTGCATGCTCATCTGAAAGGTGAATTGAATATCGGTATCACCGATAACCTGGTGACCATGCCGCAAATGCACATCACCCATGCCATTGGCAAAATCAAAGCACGCGGACCTGAAGTGATGATCAATATCCGTATGACACCGCCTGCCGAAATTGAAGTGGCCGTTCTTGATGGACGTTTACACTTGGGTGTCGTACCGGTGATTAAATCCTTACCCGGACTCAATTACTTGCCGCTTTACAGCGAAACTTCACAACTCTACTGCAGTCATGAGCATCCTTTGTATGATGAAGAGGCCATTACCCAAGATCAGTTACATCAACAGGATGTTGTGGCGGCGGCCTATGCACAAACAGAAGATGCCTTAGCTAAATACCAATCCTTAAATGTCAGTGCCACAGCAACCGACAGGGAAGGGATCGCTTTTCTGATTCTGACAGGTCGCTATTTAGGATTTTTGCCTACACATTACGCTGAACGCTGGGTTAAAGAAGGGCAAATGCGAGCGATAGAACCGTCACGCTGGCAGTTTTCTACTGAGTTTTCGGCCATCACGCGCAAGGGAAATCGCCCTAATCTAATTTTGGAAACCTATCTCTCTCTATTGCAACAGACGATTGACATGGCATCATAAGCACGAATTCTAATGATAAGAGGTTCTTTAGTGTACGATTTCATCATTATTGGCGGTGGTATTCTGGGGTTTTCGACGGCGATGCAACTACAGCAACGCTATCCAGATAAACGCATGCTGGTGCTAGAAAAGGAGTCAGGACCCGCTCAGCATCAGACTGGCCATAACAGTGGCGTGATTCACGCGGGTGTTTATTACACTCCCGGTAGCTTAAAAGCGCGTTTCTGCTTAGAAGGTAATCGTCGCATGAAAGCCTTTTGTGACGAACATCAGATCAACTATGATGAATGTGGCAAGCTGTTAGTCGCCACCAATGACATTGAAATGCAACGAATGCAAGCTCTTTGGGAAAGAACCGAAGCCAATGGCTTGGAGCGTTACTGGCTATCGGCTGATGAACTCAAGGAAAGGGAACCCAATATTCTCGGCTTGGGTGCGATTTTTGTTCCCTCCAGTGGCATCGTCAATTATGCGCAAGTCACTCAAGCGATGGCAAACGTCTTTCAACAGCTCGGTGGCGAAATAAAGTACGGCCATCAAGTAGACGCACTGGTAGAGACAGCCAATGAAGTGCGTGTCTCAACGCAACAGGAAACCTTTAAAACTCAGTATATGATCAGCTGTTCAGGGTTAATGGCCGATCGTGTGGTGAAGATGCTCGGACTCAAAACGCAGTTTACGATCTGTCCTTTCCGGGGTGAGTATTATTTACTACCCGAACAGCATAATCAGATCGTCAACCATTTAATCTATCCGATTCCCGATCCATCGATGCCTTTCCTAGGCGTTCATTTAACGCGAATGATCGATGGCACTACCACCGTGGGTCCCAATGCAGTGCTGGCATTAAAGCGAGAAGGCTATCGTAAAACCGATGTTTCACCATCAGACCTTCTGCAGATGTTCACCAATCCTGGCATTTTGAAAGTCTTGGCTAAAAATCTAAAGCCTGGATTGGTCGAAATGAAAAACTCGCTGTTTAAGTCGGCCTATTTGGAAGAGGTTCGAAAATACTGTCCCAGTATTCAACTCAGTGACTTGAAACCCTATCCAGCTGGGGTTCGCGCCCAAGCAGTCAGTGCGGATGGTAAGCTGATTGATGATTTCCTGTTTATCAACACTCAACGGACAGTGAACGTTTGCAATGCACCGTCACCCGCGGCAACGTCTTCTCTGCCAATTGGTGAACATATTGTGGACCAAGTAACTGGCCTCTTAGATGATTAGTCTGGGTAATTGATTGTTTACCCATTGAGGAAGCGCTTCTGCGGGCATAGGTTTGGCGATACCGTAACCTTGTCCGGAGAAGCAATTAAGTTGCAGTAACTCTCGACAATGCGCCAGGGTTTCAACCCCCTCGGCAATCACTTTTAGGTTAAATGCCTTAGCTAAACCTAAAATACCCTCAATAATGGACAGATCATCCGGATCAGCCAACATATCGCGCACGAAGGTTTGATCTATTTTTAAACAATCCACAGGTAACCGTTTTAGATAAGCTAAGGATGAATAACCTGTCCCAAAATCATCTAACGCAATCGTCACGCCCAGTGCACGGCTTTCGGACAAAATTTGAATCACCAAGTCAATATCATCCAAGGCACTGGTTTCAAGTATTTCCAACTCAATAAACTGTGGATGAATATGTGGAAAACTTGAGAGTAAGTTTTTTATCTCATCTACAAATTCGGTTCGTTGGATCTGTTTTGCGGCAATATTAATACTTAATGGACATTCAAACCCTTGTTCTTGCCATTGGGAGAAGTGTTTCAAGGCATTTTCAAATACCCAAGTACCCAATTCTAATTCCAAGTGATGGCCATCAATCATAGGTAAGAATGCACTGGGTGGTAGCAATCCATCTTCTGGGTGTTGCCAACGAATCAACGCTTCAGCCCCCTCAAATTCAAGAGATTGCATATTTATTTTTGGTTGGAAATACAGTACAAACTCATCATTCTTAATCGCTTTTTCGATACGATTAAGTGCTTGCTGTTTATGTTTGATAGCGCTTTCAAGTTGGATATCAAAAAGATGGTATCTATCTTTGCCTGCTTGCTTAGCCAAGTACATTGCCTGGTCAGCATGACGCATTAATTGATCAGGTTCGGCATCATCTAATGGATATATTGTTACGCCGATACTGGCAGATACTTTAAATAAATGGCCCTGAATATCAATTGTAGAAGAAGCCTCATCCAGTAAACGTTGCAGGACTGGATGTACATCATCAAGCTCTGTTAATCCGCCCAAAACAGCAACAAACTCATCACCACCAATCCGTGCTAAAGTGTCATCACTGCGCAGTGTTTGCATCATCTTGACTGATAATCTTTGCAACACCTGGTCACCCATATCATGACCAAAACGATCATTTATCTGCTTAAATCCATCCAAATCAAGATACGCCACAGCAGTCAATTGATTGTTGCGTTGACTCATCGCTAACATCTGCTTTAACCGATCAGATAATAATATGCGGTTGGGTAAATTGGTTAACGAATCAAAATGTGCCAGTTTTTCTAAGGCTTCCTGCGCTTTTTTTAAGGGGGTTAAATCAACATCAACACAGTAAAGCTCTTTCTCTCCATTAACCGTGGTGTGCATCACATGACTAGAGAAAACTTCAAGCCGCGTTCCATCTTTGTGAAGTAACGTGATCTCTTCAGAAGGAATGTCGTCATCCTGTGTCAGCCATTGTTGATGTGCTTGAATCACAAATTCTTTTAATTCAGGCGGTATAATCAGATCTTCAAGCGACTGCCCAAGCGCTTCCTCTTGAGAATATCCATAGAGTAACTCACTGGCTTGATTCCATAAGAACACGCGTCGATTAACATCATAACCCTGTACGGCAATAGCGGGTATGCGCTCAAAGACATACCGTAATCTCGACTCACTGGCTTTAAGTAACTCTTCAGTACGCTTGTGATCTAAGGCATGGGTAAACATTTCACCCGATATTTTAAGTAGATCAATTTCTTCTTCTGACCAACACCTTTTTTCTTTAACCGCATCTAGTCCAATAAAGCCAATCAACCGCTTTTTGGAAAACATAGGTACTAATAAAATAGATTGAATACCCTGACTCATTAGAATCTGCTTTTCAGCTATATGGGATTGGTCAGGCAGATTAGCGACATCTGGATAATGGATGGTTTGCTTAGCAAAGATTTGACTGGAGAGGGGAAAATCATCCGTCAATCTTAACCCTTGTAATTGCTTTTTTTGAGGTGAAATACCTGATGCACACCATTCATGGGTATTATCAGCAATCGTGTCATCTCGCATCAAAAATAGATAGCTTCTATCTGAATGAGTAAACTCTGCAATTAAGGCTAGACACTGCTCAATCTCTTCATCAAGATCAGTATAATCACACAAAACAATCGCTGATGAGATGCAACTGATCAATTGTTGCAACTCATCACGTTGTTTTTGCAATCTATTGTGCTTGAATGCATCCATCTTTGAAGAGAGTTCCTATAGAGTATTCATCACTGAAGTATAGTCATAAACCTCAAGGATAGTATTGCGTTTAAAATATAATTAAGGATCTGCTATGCACGTCAAAGATCAAAAGAAAGCGGTGATTTATGCCTTGGGTGCTGTGGCCTGTTGGTCTACGGTTGCGACCGCTTTCAAACTATCTTTGAATTACTTTTCACCCGCCCAACTTTTGTGGGTAGCAAATCTGACATCCGTCGTATTATTGTTGAGTGTTATCGGCGTTCAAGGTCGTTTAGGTGAGTTGATACCCAGTTTTAAGAAACAACCTGTTTTTTTTCTAATCGCTGGGTTTATGAACCCAACATTGTATTACTTAGTATTATTCCAAGCCTATGATCGATTGCCTGCTCAGCAGGCACAAACCTTAAATTACACTTGGGCTATAACACTCACGATTCTGGCGGTTCCTTTTTTAGGACAAACCATTCGACGGCAAGACTGGATCGCCATTTTACTGGGTTATACAGGTGCCATGGTGATTGCGACAAGAGGTGATCTCTTATCACTACAATTTGATGATTCAATAGGTGTTGGCTTGGCACTTTTATCGACGTTTATTTGGGCAGGCTACTGGATACTTAATACACGCAATTCTGTCGATCCAATTCTATCCTTAACACTCACTTTTTTGATCGCATTGCCTATGATCACCCTGGCAACAGCTATCTTTTCTGACTTTCAAATGACCCAATGGCAAGGTTGGATTGGGGCTATCTATATCGGTATATTTGAAATGGGTATAGCCTTTATTCTTTGGTTGATGGCAATGCGTTATGCTGAGAATACGGCACGTATCTCTAATTTAATTTTTATATCACCATTTTTATCGTTGATTCTACTGAGATTTTTGGTGGGAGAAGCGATCTACTTAGCAACGATCCTGGGTTTAATCATGATTGTTGTTGCATTACTGATTCAACAAATGAAAAAAACCACCTAAGCCTACTGCATACATTTCAATAATTTACATAGCTTTGGATCTTTTCAATTGATGGTGATCCAAAACCCTCTTAAACACGGATAGAGTCTATTAAACAATAAGTTACTGTGCTTATCTATTTAAAGATATTAACAATTTAACTTAACATGCATATCAAATGTAAATCATTGATATATAATTATTTATAGAACATTTAAACCGCTTAGCCAATGATTTATGACATCTTAACCACAAAGTTATCCACAGGTCAGTTATGGAATTACGCTTAGTACTGGGCGATCAACTCAACGCAACGCATTCTTGGTATACATCGGTCCATGATGATGTGATTTATCTGATAGCTGAACTTCATCAAGAAACTGATTATGTGGTGCATCATATTCAAAAGATCTGTGCTTTTTTCTGTGCAATGCAGAGATTTGCTCAAGCACTTCAGGCTGTAGGTCATCGAGTAGAGTACCTAACATTAGATGACACAGAACCCTTCAATAGTCTTCCTGAGCTGATTAAACAGATTATCCAGACCTATCAAATAACGCATTTTAGTTATCAAGAGCCTGATGAATATCGACTGGATCAACAATTAAAAACACTCTGCCAAGAGCTCAGTATTTCTCATAGTTGTGTCGATAGTGAGCACTTCATTACTTCTAGAGATGCATGGAATCAACTACCCAATCATCGTATGGAGTTTTTCTATAGGGCTTTAAGAAAAAAACATCATATTTTGATGGATGACAAAGGTAAACCGCTAGGAGGAAAATGGAATTTTGACACTGAAAACAGACATCAACTACCACAAAATATAGCGATTCCAGAGCCTCTGTTATTTTCTGAAGATGTCACTGATATTGTTAAACGTATTAACCGTCATTCGATAAAAACCTTGGGGAGTATCCCAAATCAACAGCTCATTTGGCCCGTCTCTCGTCAGCAGTCAAGGCAACTACTATCTCACTTTATCCAGCACTGTTTAACTGGATTTGGTCGCTATCAAGATGCCATGACAGAGCGTGGATGGAGTCTGTTTCATAGTCGATTATCCTTTAGCTTAAATACCAAAATGCTTCATCCATTAGAGGTGATTCAATCGATTGAACAGCATTGGCGCAAACATCAAGATCAGATTTCATTAGCACAAGTTGAAGGCTTTATTCGTCAAATATTAGGTTGGCGAGAATATGT
>SLCQ01000024.1 GCA_007125745.1 Nitrincola sp. | reverse complement strand
AGTGGTGTTGCGATTTATACTCGCCATGTCCCTAAGGCCATCATGACGGGCCTAGGATTTGAGCAATGTGATTTTAATGGTCGATTTATTCAAGCAGACTTTGATAAATTCAGTATCTCTTCTTTGACGATTCCATCAGGACTCAAAAGTGACCAGGAACAGATGGCTAAGATGGAATATCTTGATCTATTTATGGCTCATCTGAAAAAAACATTGCGTAAACGTCGAGATTTTATCTTTACAGGTACCATTAATATTGCGCATAAGCCTATCGATTTAAGTAATTGGTACGTCAATCAGCGTGTTTCAGGCTTTTTGGCGGAAGAGCGTATTTGGATTGAAGAGGTTTTTGGTGATTTAGGTTATGTTGATGCCTTTCGCCAAGTTAATAAAGCAGAGCGGCAATATACTTGGTGGCCAGACTACAACCGTGCCTGGAAGTTAAATGAAGGCGCTCGACTGGACTACCAGATAACGACACCTAACTTACGTAAGTCAATCAAGTCAGCATCCATCTTTAAAGATCAGCGTTTTTCTGATCATGCACCACTCATTATTGATTACGACTTAGATATGTAATGCTGGACTGTTTGACCAGTCAAAAAAGGAGCTTAAATTTAAGCTCCTTTTAAAGCCTTGAACAATTAACTGCTTTTAAGCGCGTCTCGCTGGATTTGTTGAATCTCAGCGACCCCTTTCTTGGCAAGATTAAGCATGGCGTTCAGTTCTTCCTGGGTGTAAGGTGCACCTTCCGCTGTTCCTTGAACCTCTATAAATCCACCTGACTCAGTCATCACGACGTTCATATCCGTTTCTGCAACAGAGTCTTCATCATAGTTAAGGTCCAGCACGGGCTCGCCTTTGCAAATACCGACAGAAACAGCCGCGATTAACTGCTTAAATGGATTTCCTTTAACTGCACCGTTTTTGTCTTTACGCAAAAAATCTACTGCATCTGCTAAAGCAACGCAGGCTCCACTTATCGCGGCAGTTCGCGTCCCACCATCAGCTTGGATAACATCGCAATCAATGGTGATGGTGTTTTCACCCAGTTTCTTTAAATCGATGGCCGCTCTCAATGAGCGCCCGATGAGACGTTGGATTTCAATCGTGCGACCAGATTGTTTGCCTCGGCTTGCTTCCCTGTCATTACGTGTATTTGTAGCTCTCGGAAGCATGCCATACTCAGCGGTAACCCAGCCTGATCCAGATCCACGTAAAAACCTTGGGACACCTCGATCAACACTTGCCGTGCATAACACCTTTGTATCACCGAACTCAACTAAGACAGAGCCTTCCGCGTGACGCGTATAATTGCGTGTCATTTTAATTTCACGTAACTCATCTGGTTGGCGACCACCCGGACGTAGTTTATTTAAACCGAGGCCTTTTAATTGATCGGATAAACTGTTGCTCATTGTATCCCCTTGCTTGTCTTGCTTTGTTTGGAGCCGAAAAGGCAAGACTGTTAATATGTCTACAGACGTAATTTTAATCGAGATTGACATAATATGACACGAAGCATGACGGGTTTTGCATCCATAAATACACATCTCGGTGATACTGAGGTCAAATGGGAGGTTCGTTCAGTCAATAGTCGCTACTTAGAGCTTCATTTTCGACTACCTGATAACTTCCGTTCCATTGAACCTAGGCTACGTGATTTGTTACGACAGAAGCTCAGTCGCGGAAAAGTTGAAGTGTTTTTAAAGGTTCATGAGAGCTTATTTAATCATCAAGTAAAGATAGATGTGGACCAGGTTCAGTCGCTATTGAGTGCTGTTGCCGAGATTGAAGCTTCACTTCCCGCTTCCTCTGTCTTGTCACCCCTGGATATTCTTAAGTGGCCTGGGGTATTGCATCAGCAAACCTCCACAGATGTATCGGATGAACAGCTCATTGAAAGCTTTAATGAGGTATTAAATAACTTAGTGGCTGTTAGAGCGCATGAAGGTGAAAAACTGAAAGCGATTATAGAACGCCGTATCAAGCATATTGAACAACGATTAAGCGAACTTCGCCATGCCTTACCTGATTTATTAGCTCGACAAGAGTCTTTGCTAAAAGATCGTATCAAGCGATTAGTTTCAGATGTTGATCCTCTGCGCCTTGAGCAAGAGGCTGTTTTGTTGATTCAAAAAGCTGATGTTGAAGAAGAGTTAGATCGTCTGGCTGTACACACTTCTGAGGTACGCCGCATCTTGAATCAAGATCAACCGATAGGTCGCCGCTTGGACTTTTTAATGCAGGAGCTTAATCGAGAAGCAAACACCCTTTCATCTAAATCCATTGCCATGCTTTCAACTCAGGTAGCCGTTGACTTAAAAGTACTCATTGAGCAAATGCGCGAGCAGATCCAGAATATTGAGTAGCTTGCTTACACTGTGCTCTAACCAAAGTAACAAGGTGTACCTTGGTACATTTGGCACCAAGCAAAGGCTAGTCTAGTATATATAGCACTGATATCTCTATTATAATCAAATGAGTATTTCAATCACGTGTTTAAAATTTATGGTTGCTTCGTTAACATTCTAACGAGCTTTTCTGTCGGACTGCTACTTCTGTTAAGTGCTTCATTTTCGATAGCTGACGATGAGTACTCTAGCTATGAGGTGGCAGAGTTGATCTTGGGGATCATCCATTTCACCCGCTGGCCAGATGATCAGAACGAGTTACAGCTTTGTATTCTGGGTCAAACGGATCATGCTGACCTTTTATCAAACAATCAGCTTGCGGTGGGGAAATTTGTTGTTGATGGCCGTGTCGTTGAAGAATCAGAGGTCTTTCAACAGTTGAACTCCTGTCAGGTGTTCTTTTTTGGAAAGATGAGTCTGGATAATACCCACCAACTTTATACTCAACTATACAGTAACCCTGTACTGACTATTGACGAAATGAATGATGCTTGTCGGGTTGGGGGAATGTTTTGCCTACATTACTATGACAACAAACTTGGCTTTAAAGTGAATTTAGATGCCATAGGTCGAAGTCAAGTACGTGTGCACCCTGGCGTACTTAGATTAGGGCAACGCAGGTTGAGTGAATGAGTAAAAATCACGTAAATCAACAAGCTTCCGACTTGCCGAGCTTGAAGTCCTTGTATAACCGTTCTAGCTTGACCGCTATTTTGTTGAGCGTGTTAATGGTTGGTGTCGTCATGGCGAGTTTAGGTGTTAGCAAACTACTAACAATGGCACAGATGAACCTAACGCTGGTTGCTCGTTCTGCATCAGTGGCTATTGAAGTGGCGGTCTATTTTGATGATAGAGAGATCATTCAAGAGCAATTAGCACAACTTTTACCTGGTGCTGATGTGCAAAAAGCACTGCTAGTCTACCCTGATCATAGTGAATATGAGGCATGGCATATTGAAGAGGGGAATCAGTTAACGCGTGTTAAGCAACAACTGCTTCAACGTTTTCTGAAACCCGTTTCGGCGAATGTCAGCTTCCAAAATGAACAGCTTGCGACATTGAAACTCTGGCACAACGGTGAGCAGATACTTCGTTTTTTAATGACTGGATCGATGGCCTTGATAGTGAGTTTGCTCACTACCGCCTTAGTGATTCTCCTCGTCACGAGACGCCTACATGAATTGTTGAGCCGGCCACTATTAGAGTTGGCCTCTGTCACTGCAAGGGTAAGAACTGAGCGGGACTTTAGCTTGCGGGTCAGTCGAAGCAAAATTGCTGAAATTGATAGTTTACGAGTGGATTTTAATGCATTGCTAGATGAGTTAGGACAGTGGCAAGGTACGATGGAGTCGATCAATCAACACCTTCAGTACCATGCGAATCATGATGCATTGACAGGACTGGCTAATCGCTTCTTTTTTGAAAAAACTTTTCAGCGAGGTATAGAGCATGCTGAAAAAAATCAATATGAATTAGCCATTTTGTATCTTGATGGAAACGACTTTAAGTTGATCAATGATACCTATGGCCATGCTACGGGCGATGAAGTGCTTAAAGTTATGAGTCAGCGTATCAAATCAGCTATTCGAGAAACTGATTTGGTTGCACGTGTTGGTGGAGACGAGTTTTGTGTTTTGCTTAATCATCTGAGTGATACGGATGAGGTTCTTGCTTTACAGCGTGAAATAGCAATGGCTGTAAACGGTCCGATGACTCTATCAAGTCAGGAAGTAATTGATATTTCGATGAGCATTGGCTCCGCAAGGTACCCAAAGGATGGAAAAACATTGGATGCACTATTGCATGCGGCCGATTATGCAATGTATCAGGCAAAGCAACATGAAAAAAATCATAAAAAGCACTATCATGCCGATTAACACAGGTTGCTAGAGAAGAGAAATAGATGAAGCAGTTCAACACCATCACAATAAAATGTTTGTTTCTTGTCTTTTTGGGTGTTGTTTTGACGGCGTGTCAATCGATGCAGAGTCAAGGTTTTTCACCACAACAAATTAGAATACTGCAAGAGCAGGGCTTTGAAGCGATTAGAGATGATGAGTGGATGCTTAGCTTGTCTGCGCTTATTCTGTTTGGCTTTAACGATGATCAGCTTACAGAAGATAGTCGAGAACAAGTGCAAAACTTGGGTAAAAGTCTCAAAGACATAGGGATCCAGCGAATTACTGTTGAAGGGCATGCCGATAATCAGGGCGACCCTGATTACAATGTGATGCTATCGCAACAACGTGCAGATGCCGTGGCGACAGAGCTATCAGCCTTAGGCTTATCGCGTAACTCGATACAAACCCAAGGCTTAGGCAGTGCCTATCCCGTTGCCAGTAATGACACACGGGAAGGGCGAGCGCAAAATAGAAGGGTGACGATTATCGTCAGCCCTTAGGCTGGTGAGCTAATCTACCCTCTTCAGACGCCCAGCAAGAGACAAGGCTTCCCTTAGTTTCATGAATGCTTGGGCGTTGTTCTTTGCAGGTGTCATTAGCAAACTCACAGCGTGGATGGAAAGTACATCCAGATGGCGGGTCGATAGGGCTGGGTATTTCACCCGTGACTTGCTTTCGTCTTCGACCACTCATTTCGTGATCAGGAATAGCGTCTAATAACATTCGCGTGTATGGGTGAGCCGGTTGGTCAAAAAGCTGATCACTGGGTGAGTTTTCAACCATAGACCCTAAATAGAGTACACCAATTCGATCAGCCATGTGCTTCACTACTGAAAGGTCATGGCTGATAAAGAGATAGGTTAATCCAAACTCATCCTGTAGATCTCGCATCAAATTAAGTATTTGTGCCTGCACCGATACATCTAGCGCTGAGGTTGGCTCATCACAGACCAAAAAGTCAGGTTGTGCTGATAAGGCTCGGGCGATAGCGATACGTTGGCGCTGTCCACCTGAAAACTCATGTGGATACTTGTGCCTATCTCTACCGGCGAGCCCTACCTTATCCAGCAATTCTTCTACCGTGCGACGCACGTCATGTTGGCTTTTGGCAAGACCGAAGGCGTGAATAGGTTCGGCAATAATATCGCCGACACGCCAGCGAGGATTAAGGCTGGCAAATGGATCTTGGAAGATCATCTGAATCCGACGACGTAAGGTCTTGAAGGTGTCCCCCCGTGTATTTTTCAATGACTGCCCATCGAAGAGAATCTCCCCCGAGGATGGATGAATCAGGTCAACAATCAACTTGGCGATAGTGGACTTACCTGAACCAGATTCACCCACCAGTGCAAAAGTTTCGCCTTGGTTAATGCTAAAGGAAACCTGGTCAACTGCGGTCAAGAAACGTTGTGGTTCACCCTCTATAACACGATTAAGCCAAGGCTTTGATACATCGAAATGACAGGATAGGTTTTTTACATCCAGTAAAGGCTTATTGTGAATGGAGTTAGATGAGCTCATGGTGTTTCTCCATCGTAAAGCCAGCAGGAAACGCGCCCAAGTTCAGTGGCAATGAGCTCTGGTCGATCCTGGGTGCAACGTGCAATTTTTTGAGTACAGCGCGGGTTAAATGCACAGCCGCTAGGGATGGCATCAAGCCGGGGCATACTGCCGGGTATCTGCGTTAATCGATCGACACGTTCAGCAATTGAGGGAATAGAGCCCATCAGGCCCTGTGTGTAGGGATGCTGAGGGTGTTTGACGATTTGACGCACTTCACCAATTTCGGCAATACGTCCTGCGTACATCACGGCTACACGATCGCAGGCTTCAGCAATGACCCCCATATCATGCGTCACTAACATGACCGCAGTTTTGTGCTCATGACACATGCGCTTCAAGACATCGATAATCTGGGCTTGAACAGACACGTCCAATGCTGTTGTTGGCTCATCAGCAATGATCAGCTCCGGTTCTCCCGCAAGAGCTAATGCAATCACGACTCGTTGGCGCATACCCCCTGAAAATTGATGCGGATAGTCATCAATACGTTTGCTGGCGGCGGGAATGCCGACTTCATCTAAGAGCTGTATAGCGCGCGCTCGAGCGTCTTTATCATTCAATGGAAGGTGTGTCTGAATCGTTTCTATTAGCTGATCGGCTATGGTTAAAATGGGGTTAAGCGAGGTTAATGGATCTTGAAAGATCATCGCAATACGCTTACCCCGTAAACGGCGCATCTGCTCGTAGGGTAGTTGATCAATACGTTGATCCTTAAGCCAGATTTCACCTGATGCGACATGTCCAGGAGGTTCGAGAAGACCTATGATGGCGGCACCTGTTAAGGATTTACCTGCACCTGATTCACCGACCATGCCAAGTATTTCGCCGGGATGAATATCAAACGAAACCTTGTCTAAAGCAGTCAGCTTAGTTTTACGTTTAGGGAACTCGACAACCAGATCCCTGACAGAGAGAAGAGCTTCAGTCATCTTAGCGTAACCTTGGGTTGAGAGCGTCACGTAACCAGTCACCAAGAAGGTTAACGGACAGCGCTAGAATTAATAAGGTGATGCCAGGGAAAAGTGTAATCCACCACTCACCTGAAAAAAGGAATTCATTACCCACTCGGATTAAGGTACCTAAGCTGGGTTGTGTAGCGGGTACACCGACCCCTAAAAAGGACAGGGTAGACTCCAGAATAATCGCTAACGCTAGCCCTATAGTACCGATAACGAGAACGGGTCCCATCACATTGGGTAGAATATGTCGTGCCAAAATGCGAAAGGAAGATACGCCAAATAAGCGAGCGGCTTGAACATATTCTTTATTCTTTTCAGCCAAGGTTGAACTACGTACGGTTCTGGCGTACTGAACCCAATCACTCAGGCCGATAGAAAGAATTAGCACATAGATAGCGGCTTGCTCTTGCATCTCGTTAGGGATCAAGCTTTTAGTGATACCAAAGATCAGCAGAGCAACCAGGATCGCTGGAAAGCTTAATTGTACGTCGGCAATTCGCATGATGATGGTATCGACTAGCCCACCTTTGTAACCCGCAATGAGTCCCAAGGTAATGCCTAAGATAGCCGCAAAGGCTACAGCCGCAAATCCAACCAAGAGCGAAATTCGAGCGCCGTACAAAATAGCAGAGAAAATATCTCGTCCTTGGCTGTCAGTTCCCATCCAGTAAACATTACCCGTAAACGCGTTGGGTTCCATAGGTGGGGTAAAGCCGTCCATCAAGTTTAATGATGAAGGATCAAAAGGGGTATGAGGCGCAATCCAGGGAGCAAAAGCCGCCGCTAATATGATCACCAGTGTTAACAATGCCGACAGTATGATAATGGGTCGACGACTAAAGTCATAAAACAGGTCACTGTCCAGTATGCGACGCCAGATCGATGCATCAGCCGGTGGAGTAGAAAGTGATGTTGGGTTAGTCATAAAAGTATCTCATCTGTTGTGCGACGCTTATCGGCTAGCGCTACGTTTAGTGACACGAAGACGCGGATCTACCGCAAAGTACAACAGATCCACAATCAAATTGATGACGACAAACACCAGTGCAATTAACAACAAATAGGCAGACATAAAGGGGATGTCGACAAAGCGAATGGCATTAATAAACAGTAAACCAACGCCAGGCCATTGAAAAACCGTTTCCGTAATAATGGCAAAGGCGATGATGGAGCCGAGTTGGAGGCCAGCAATGGTAATGACGGGTAAAAGCGTATTCTTTAATGCATGATGGAAGTGAATTGAGCGCTGTTTAATACCACGCGCGCGCGCAAATTTGATGTAGTCGGTTCGTAGCACTTCAAGCATTTCGGCGCGCACCAGCCGCATCAGCAGTGTCAGTTGGAAAAGTCCCAAAGTGATCGCGGGTAAAATGAGGGATTTCCATCCCGAGGTGGTCAGTAGACCGGTGCTCCAGTTTTCAGTAATCTGAACTGTTTCACCTCGGCCAAATGAGGGGAGCCATTGTAATTCAACAGAAAACACAAAGATTAGTAAAATACCGATTAAAAAAGTTGGCAGGGATACCCCGATTAAGGAAGACGACATAATAAAATGGCTTAGCCATCCATCGCGCCGTAACGCAGTATAGACTCCCAAGCCTATCCCTAAACTGATGGCAAGAACGCCGGATACCAGTGCAAGTTCAAGTGTTGCGGGTAGGCGTTCAAGAATAACTTCTGACACAGGTCGTGCCATACGGTATGAGATACCGAACTCACCTTGTAAGGCATTACCCACAAAGCGAACGAATTGAACCGGAATTGGATCGTTCAATCCTAAACGCTCACGAAGTTCAGCACGATCCTGTTGGCTGGCCTCTTGACCGACCATATTATTAATCGGATCGCCAACAAACTGAAACAGACTAAAAGAGATGAAGGCGACCACCAGCATCACTAAAGCCGCTTGGATTAAGCGGCGAATTAACATTGCAATCATTTTTCTGTGCTCATCTAGAATGAGGAGCCTCCGCCTCGAGCTGAGACGGAGGGTTTCGGGTTACTTGAATGACAAGTATTTCAACATCGGCTGATTTTGCGACTGCACAGAGAAGTCGATATCCTGACGGACCGCCCAGTTGAGTACCTGGTGGTGAACAGGTAAATACACTATCTCTTCCTGAACGATTTCCCAAGCACGTGCGATTTTCGCATTACGTTCGTCTAGGTCCGTTTCGGTGGGAAGTGCTCGTGAAAGGCTATCAAACTCTTCATGAGACCAGCCAGTAAAGTTCCAAGCACCGGTATCAGGAGTTTTGGTTTCTAATAGGAAGTCAAATACATAGTGAGAGTCTAATGGAGGTACCGCCCAACCCAGAATAAAGAAGTCTAGCTCACCTTGTTGCAGTTCAGAAAAGTGGATACTGTTCGCACGAGCATCAAGTCTTACATTAATGCCTGCTTGGCCCAGCATACCCGTCACAGCCTGGCAGATCGCTTCATCATTGACGTAGCGGTCATTGGTGCAGGTTAGCGTCACGGTGAAGCCATCTTCATACCCAGCTTCTGCAAGGAGCTCCTTAGCACGGTTAATATCTGTTTCAGGAACCGTGTCCAGCTCTTCTGTCCAACCATTGACAAATGACGGAGCAATCATGCCAGCAGGCACCGACTGTCCACGCATGACCACTTGCTGAATGGCGTCGCGGTTGATGGCAATATTCATCGCTTCACGTACTCGAATATCAGCAAAAGGGTTTTCGCCTTTGATATTCGAGGTGCGTAATTCATCTCGACCTTGATCCATACCGAAGAAAATAGTGCGGTTCTCGGGCGCTGATAACATGGTGATGTTTGCAGAGTTACTGAGTCGATTAATATCTTGAACAGGAACATCCTGTAAGAAGTCTATTTCACCGGACAGCATCGCCGCCGCTCGGGTGGCCGCTGATTGGATCGGGGTAAGTACAATGCGGCTAATTTCCATTGGAAACTCTCCCACTCCCCAGTATTCGTCATTACGAACCATTTCAGTTCGCACATCAGGGTCACGGCTTGCTAATCGGAAGGGGCCCGTGCCATTCGCATT